>JAYTDA010000047.1:0-3427 GCA_043736155.1 Paracoccaceae bacterium
AAAGCCTGCATTGCTTCGGCATAGGTCACGGGCCGATGCAGACCCAACAGCCACTCCCGCAGCGCCACATCCCTCACGCTGCGTCGTCGCCCTGTTCCGCCACCCGCGCCACCGACACCACCTCTTCCGACCCGCCGGTGTTCAGCACCTTGACCCCGCCAGCCGAGCGCGAGCGGAACGAGATTTGATCGACCGGCACCCGGATCGACTGGCCGGTCGAGGTCGCCAGCATGATCTGGTCCGACAGGTCCACCGGGAACGAGGCGACCAGTGGCCCGCCGCGCATTGCGCCGTCCATCGCCTTGACCCCCATGCCGCCACGCCCGCGCACCGGATAATCGTGGCTGGACGACAGTTTACCGGTGCCAGTGACAGTGATGGTCAGGATCAGATCTTCGGCCGCCGACAGTTCGGCGTAGCGATCGGGCGACAATTGCCCGGCCGCCACCGCGTCTTCATCCTCGTCCGCCTCGGTCTCATCCTCCACAGCCCCCGCCATCAGGCGGCGTTGCTTCAGATAGGCCTCACGCTCGGCAGGATCAGCCTCGAAATGCCGGATCACCGCCATCGACACCACATGGTCGCCCGCTGCCAGCCGGATGCCGCGCACCCCGGTAGATCCGCGCGACTTGAACACCCGGATATCGGTGGTGGGGAACCGGATGGCGCGACCAAGCGCCGTCACCAGCATCACATCATCGCTGTCGGCGCAGATCGCGGCATTGACCAGCGTCACCCCCTCGGGCAGGTTCATTGCGATCTTGCCGTTGCGTTTGACGTTGGTGAAATCCGACAGGTCGTTTTGCCGCACGTCGCCATCCGAGGTGGCAAACACGATCTGCAGATCATCCCAATGCTCCTCGGGCGCATCCACCGGCATCAAGGCCGCGATGGAAATACCGGGAATGATTGGCAGAATGTTGACAATCGCCTTGCCCTTGGCGGTGCGCCCCGCCAGCGGCAGCCGCCAGGTTTTCAGCTTGTAGACCATGCCGTCGGTGGTGAAAAACAACAGGTTGGTATGGGTGTTGGCGACAAACAGGGTGGTGACAACGTCATCTTCCTTGGTCGCCATCGAGGCCAGACCCTTGCCACCACGGTTCTGGCTGCGAAACTCCGCCAACGGCGTGCGCTTGATATAACCGCCAGAGGTGATGGTCACCACCATATCCTCGCGTTCGATCAGGTCTTCGTCTTCCATATCGCCGGACCAGTCGACGATCTCGGTGCGGCGCGGCACCGCAAACAGGTCACGCACTTCGGTCAGTTCGGCGGCAATGATCGCCATGATCCGGGCGCGCGACCGCAGGATATCCAGATAATCCCGTATTTTTGCCGCCAGTGCCTGCAACTCATCCGTCACTTCGGTGACGCCAAGCGCAGTCAGCCGCTGCAACCGCAACTCCAGAATGGCGCGGGCCTGCAACTCGCTGAGGTAATAGGTGCCATCCGCCGTCACCCGGTGCGACGGGTCATCGATCAGCGCGATATATTCGGCGATGGTGCCTGCAGGCCAGGCCCGGGTCATCAACCGCTCGCGCGCCTCGGCCGGATCAGCGGAGGAGCGGATGGTCGCCACCACCTCATCGACATTGGTCACCGCCACCGCCAGACCGCACAGAATATGGCTGCGTTCGCGGGCCTTGCGCAGTTCAAACGCGGTGCGCCGCGCCACAACTTCTTCGCGGAAGCTCAGGAAATACGTCAGGAAATCGCGCAGCGTCAGTTGTTCCGGCCGCCCGCCGTTCAGCGCCAGCATGTTGCAGCCAAACGAGGTCTGCATCGGGGTAAAGCGCCACAACTGGTTCAGCACCACATCGGCGGTGGCATCGCGTTTCAGCTCGATCACCACCCGCACGCCGATCCGGTCAGACTCGTCCTGCACATGGGCGATGCCTTCGATCCGTTTCTCTTTCGCCATTTCGGCGATCTTTTCGACCATCGTCGATTTGTTCACCTGATAGGGAATTTCATCGATGATGATGGCAAAGCGGTCCTTGCGAATTTCCTCGATCCGGGTCTTGGCGCGCAGGATCACCGAGCCGCGCCCCTCGATATAGGCTTTGCGCGCGCCGGAGCGACCGAGGATGATGCCGCCGGTCGGAAAGTCCGGGGCGGGAATATAGTCCATCAACTGTTCCGAGGTCAGGTCGGGGTTTTCGATCAGCGCCAGCGTCGCGGCAATCACTTCGCCCAGATTGTGCGGCGGGATGTTGGTGGCCATGCCAACCGCGATGCCGCCCGCGCCATTGACCAGCATGTTGGGGAACCGGGCCGGCAGCACCGAGGGTTCACGGTCCTTGCCGTCGTAATTGTCCTGAAAATCAACGGTATCCTTGTCGATATCGGCCAGCAGAAACGCGGCAGGCTTGTCCATCCGAACTTCGGTATAGCGCATCGCCGCCGGGTTATCGCCGTCCATGCTGCCAAAGTTGCCCTGACCATCCAGCAGCGGCAGGCTCATCGAAAACGGCTGCGCCATCCGCACCAGCGCGTCATAGATCGAGGCGTCGCCATGCGGGTGGTATTTCCCCATGGTGTCGCCGACCGGGCGTGCCGACTTGCGATACGGCTTGTCATGGGTGTTGCTGGTCTCGTGCATGGCGAACAGCACCCGGCGGTGCACCGGTTTCAAGCCGTCGCGCAGGTCGGGAATCGCGCGCGACACGATCACGCTCATCGCGTAATCGAGATAGGAGGTGCGCATTTCATCCGAGATCGACACCGTCGGCCCAGAGTAGGCGGGGCGTTCGGGCTTGGCGGTTTCGTCGGCATCAGGCGGGGGTGGCAGGTCGCTCAAAGGGGGCTCACTTTGCGGATTTTCGCTATATGTTGTTGTGTGGGCTTATAGCCCATCCATCCCATGGGGCGCAATGGCGGATCACCATTGGTCGGCGTGTCGAAGCCGCAACGCCACAGTGATAACACATTGTTTTCATTGAAACCTAAGCAGGTTGTGGCATGATTTCGGTGAACCACGCGGAAAGGCGGGATCATGCAACGGCAAACCGGCGACAAGGACACCAGAACAGAAACAGAACTGATGCTGCGCGGCTATGGGCTGACCACGGCGGAGTTCTATTACCGGATGCCGGATTACCGGCACGTTCTCAACAGCTATATCTGGCAGGAGTATGATCTTGCGCCGGATTACCCCAAGCTGTTCGGCTTCATCGAATTCTGGCAAAAAGAGATTGAAGGGCCGCTGCATTCGGTGCGCTTTACCCACCGCAAGCTGATCGCCCCCGGCGAATGGCGCAATGTGGTGGGGGAATTCACGCTGCATTGAGGGGGGTTGGCTCGGCAACAGCCGGGTACAGTCGTTTTTCATAGTCCCACGCCGTCCCGGGCTTGACCCGGGACCCCGAGGTTGTCGGTGCACTATTTGGCACGGGCTGCGCGCAAAAGACTCGAGGTCCCGGGTCAA
>JAYTDA010000048.1:0-4154 GCA_043736155.1 Paracoccaceae bacterium
GCGCAGGACATCGAGGCCCCGCAACTGCGCGATTGCCAACAGCCCGCCCCAGACGAAGAAACTGTGATCGACTGCGAAAACAGACTGCCAGCTTTCCGAAAAGAACAGCGTGCTGAAGACAGTATGCCCGTCGATACCGGCGATACGGGCCGACCACCAGACCAGAACGAACAGACCAACATCAGGCAGCAACCCACCTGCGAGAGCGGCCAGGTTCACTCTGGTCTTGCCCCGTCGCGCAAAAAGAACCGCGCCGATCAGCATATGGGTCGGCGTGTTCATGCCCGTCTCCGCAAACCAAGCCTGAACCTGCCGTCTGTCACAGGGGCGAACAATCGGCGACGGGCAGGTCCCGATCCTCATCGCCGATCCTGTGCAACATGTCCGCCGAAATCTCTTCCAAGATCACCGTTCGCCCGAAGAGCCGTCCGGGCGTCTCGTTGCCGCCGAACAGACCAGCCAGCGTCCGGCCGCGCACCATTGACCGGGTGACCACTTCCGATCGCATATCACTCATCAACCTGTCGGAACCGAGCCCCGTTGATCGGAAACCGATCTGATAGCGACATCAAAGGCCCGCGAAGCCCGTTGCCCATCCGTTCATCATTGCTGCCGCCTTGCAGAGTTTGGCGGGACCACAGGGTGAGTGGCCCCGGCGTTTCAGTTCTTGCCCATCATCCGCATCCGGTCGGCGGGGGCGGTGATCTCGGCCTCGGTCACCTGTCCGTCGCCATCCGCATCGAAGGCCTGGAACCGGTCGACCATCGCCTCACGGATATGCGCGCTGTGCAGGGTCTCGAATTCGGCGATCGAAAGGCTGCCATTGCCGTCGGCGTCATAGGCGAGAAGCGCCGCCTGCATTCCGCTGCGCAGTTCTTCGGGGCTGACGCTTGCGTCATTGTCGGTATCAAAGGCGCGCAGGTCGTGGTCATCGGCGCGGGTGAAGACGCCCATCATCCCGGCGCCCATCATGGCGTGCATGCGCTGCATCATGGTCATCATCTCGGGCGTCATCATGCCCATCATGGCCTGATCACCCATCGCCGGGGCGGCTGCCGCGGGGGCGCCTGCGGTCGCGCCATTCAGGTCGGCCACCCCGAGCTTTGCGAGCGTCGCCGCGTCGGGCTCGCCGGTGACCGGCAGGTGGTGCTGCGATTGGTAGGTCCGGATCGCCGCGCGTGTCGCATCGTTCAGAATGCCGTCCGCCGTCACCGCGACACCTTGCGCGTTCAGGGCCACTTGCACCGCCATGACTGTGGCGTCGGGCGCGGTTTCGGTGGCCGGGGGTGTCGCCGTCTGGGCAATGGCGAAGGAGGGTGCCAGGCCGCCGGCGAAACTCGCGGCCAGAGCCAGGGCCGAAGTGGCCGAAAGAAGGCGTGTCAAAAGTAGTTTCATGGTCATTCTCTTTCTGTTGCGGTCGCGTTGTTGACTGACTCGGTGCCGGGCCGTTCATTCAAGGCCGCGCGTATCAGGCCCGTGATCAGCCTCTGCCATTGCTGGAAGAAGCCGATCAGGATCCGCGCGAAGCCGACGGCCTGCGGTTTGCGGGCGGCGCTCATGATGAACTCCCGATCCGGATTCGCTTCAACAGCGCCGAATTGACGATCACCGACAACGAGCTCAGCGCCATGGCGGCCGCCGCGATCATCGGATTGAGGAAACCCAGCGCGGCGATGGGTATGCCGATCGCATTGTAAATGAAGGCAAAGAACAGGTTCTGCTTGATCGTGCGCAGCGTCGCACGCGACAGCCGGATCGAGGCCCCGACATCGCCGATATTGTCGCGCACGAGAATGATTCCGCCGGTTTCCTTGGCCACATCCGAACCCGATCCGATGGCAATGCCGACGTCGGCGGTGGCCAGGGCCGGGGCATCATTGACGCCGTCGCCGACCATGGCCACGACTTTTCCCTGGCCCTGCAAATCCCGGATGACCTTGGCCTTGTCGCCCGGCAGCACCTCGGCGATGATCCGGTCCATCCCGAGGTCGCCGCCGATCGCCCTAGCGGTGCGTTCGTTATCGCCGGTCAGCATCACCAGCTCAAGCCCCTCGCGCTTCAGCGTTGCGAGCGCCTCTCTGGTTTCGGGCTTCAGGGTGTCGGCGACAGCGACGATGCCCGCAACCCGGCCATCGGCACCGACCAGCATGGCGGTCTTGCCCGCACTCTCCAGCGCCTGCATCGCGGCCTCTGCGGCGCCGGTGTCGATGCCTTCGCGCTGGAACAGCCGGCGGTTGCCCAGCAACACCGCACGGCCCCCGACCGTGCCGCGGATGCCGTGCCCGGCAATCGCCTCGAAGCCGGTGACCTTCGGCAGCTCAAGCCCCTCGGCCTGCGCCGCCCGCACGATCGCCTCGCCAAGCGGATGCTCGGAGCCGACCTCGACGGCAGCGGCCAGCCGCAACACCTCCTGCGCCTCGGCTATGTCAAAGGGCACGATGTCGGTGATGGTCGGCTTGCCCTGGGTCAGCGTGCCGGTCTTGTCGAACACGATGGTGGTCAGATCGCGCGCCCGCTCCAACACTTCGGCGCCGCGGATCAGGATCCCCGCTTCGGCGCCCTTGCCGACCCCGACCATCAGTGCTGCAGGCGTGGCAATGCCCAAGGCACAGGGGCAGGCGATGATCAGAACGGCAATGAACGCCATCAGCGCCTGCGGGAAATCACCGATGCTCCACCAGCCGATGAACGCCGCCAGCGCCGTCAGCAGAACCGCCGGCACGAAATAACCGGTGACCTTGTCGGCCAGCCGCTGCACCGAGGCGGTGCTGCTCTGCGCTTCCTCGACCAGCCGGATGATCTGGGACAGGGCGGTGTCCTTGCCGACACGCGTTGCCCGCACCCGCAGCAGGCCGGAGCGGTTGAACGTGCCGCCGATGACCGGGTCGCCCGGTCCTTTCTCGACCGGCATGGATTCACCGGTCAGCATCGATTCGTCGGTGGCGGAACTGCCTTCGAGGATGGTGCCATCGGTCGGCATCTTCTCGCCAGGCCGTACGATCAGGATCTCGTCGATCATCACCGAATCGGCCGGCACCTCCATCTCGACCCCACCGCGCTCCACATGCGCCGTCGCCGGCCGCAGGTCGAGCAGCTTGCGAACGGCCGCAGAAGACTTCTGCTTGATGATTTCCTCCATGTACTTGCCCAGAAGCACGAAGGCGATGATGACAGCGGAGACCTCGAAATAAACTGCGCGCTCGTCGACCTCGACCGGCAGCACTTCGGGAAAGAAGACCACAACAACGCTGTAGACGTAGGCCGTCGTGGTGCCGAGCGCGATCAGCGCATCCATGTTGATGGTGCGGGTACGAATCGCAGCCCAGGTTCCCACGTAGAAGCTCCAGCCGCCGATGAACTGCACCGGTGTGACCAGCAAAAACAGCCACATGCCCCAGGTGAACCATGGCAGCGCACCGATCGGCGCATAGGTCACGATGGAGGCACCGGTCGCCAGCGCGATGAAGGCACCGGCCCGCAGAATGGCGAGTGCGAGCACGCCGGTCAGCGCCACCGCCATGCGGGTGCGCATCGACTTCATGGCGCGCTCGGGGTTGTCAAACGTCTGCTTGCATTGCGGGCTGCAGAAATGGAAGGTGCGACCGCCGCGGTCGGACCGCAGCGCGGTCGCCTTGTCCACCATCATCCCGCAGATCGGATCCTTGGCGAGGTCCTGGCCTCTGCCGGATGGCCGGACAGCGCCGCGCATGGCGGCAGCCATGGATTGTTCAGGGCCTACCGGTGGGTCGCCGGGGCGCAGCTCCTCGGCGGTCGCCACGTCGTAGCCTGCCGTCTCCACGGCCTTTTTCAAGGCGCCGATATCCAGCCGGTCCGGGTTGAACATCACATCGACGCGGTGGGTGGCGATGTCTGTCCGCACCTCCGAGACACCGGTCAGACGCTTGAGTGAGGTGGAGACGATCCCGGCGCAATGATCGCTGCCCATGCCGGGGACGATCAGATGGGCAGTCCGCGCAGTCCCCTTTCCACCGGTGTCTTTCGTCATGCTGCCGTTCATGGCTTCTTGCTCCATATCGAGTTCTGTCGCCGATCGATCACCAGAACCCATATGACGACATAGGGGCAGGCGATCAGAAACACGAAAGCGAGTGCCGTCCACAACGTGAAGCCGAACAGCCACAGGATGGCCGCTC
>JAYTDA010000049.1:0-17973 GCA_043736155.1 Paracoccaceae bacterium
ACCGGATGGGCCTGAACTTGCACCGTCACCAGCGCATCGCCTGCGGACCCGCCATCATACCCCGCGCCGCCACGCCCGCGCAGGCGCAAAGTCTGACCATCGCGCATGCCCTTGGGGATCTGCACCTCCAGATTGCCGCCTTCGGGCAGGGTGATGCGGGTCCTGGCACCACGCATCGCATCCAGAAACGCTATATCAAGGGTGTAGCGCAGATCGGGGCCGGGTTGGGCAAACCCGGGGTTACCGCTGCCATTGCCCCGGGCGCGCTGCCGCAGGATATGGGCAAAAATATCCGACGGATCGCCAAAATCGCCGAACGGAGACCCTTGGCCAAAGCTCGGCCCGGGCGCGTCGGCATGATCGCGGTAATAGGTCCGGGGGGCACGTTCGGCACCCGATGCGTCGATTTCTCCGGCATCGAACCGCGCGCGGGTTGCCGGGTCTTTCAAAAGGTCATGGGCGGCTGTCACCGCCTTGAACCGTGCCTCGGCCCCGGCATCATCGGGGTGCAGATCGGGGTGCGAGGTGCGCACCAGCTTGCGATAGGCCTTTTTGAGATCGGCCGCAGTGGCGGATTTGGCCAGGCCAAGTGCGGCATAGGGATCAGTTGTCATCGGTTCCCTCCTCCGTCCCAAGCTGACCTGGAATTATGGCATGGTATCGCGGGGACACTGCATAGCCCCCAGCAGTGCTAAGCCGTTCGCGGCGCCATCACCTTGATCTGGATCAGTCTGGCGGTCTGCTGATCTGGATCAACGACATGGCGCGAGCTTGGTTGTCTCATCGCAGATCAACCATATAGCGGAATAGGTTTGCGAATGACTGCACACGACATGGCTTCTGCGCCAAGCGCTGTGGCAACAGCGACAGACCCGGTTTGCGGCATGACGGTGACATTGAAATCCGATACAAGGACCGAGACATTCGGTGGAAAGGATTTTCATTTCTGTTCCGAACGGTGTCAGGCCAAATTCAAGGCCGATCCGTGGTTCCATGCCAACGGCAAGGCCAAAACCAAAGGTCATGATGTGGTGGCTGGTGCGCAATACACCTGCCCGATGCATCCGCAGATCTTGCAGGACAAGCCCGGAAACTGCCCGATCTGCGGCATGACGCTGGAACCTGTGGTGGCCTCCGATGCGCCATCGCCGGAACTTGCCGATTTCACCCGGCGCATGTGGATTTCCGCCGCCGCCGCCGTGCCGCTGGTCATCCTGACGATGGGTGGGCTGGTCGGCATTCCGGTGCGCGACTGGATCGGGCATCTATTTGCGGGTTATCTGGAATTTGCACTGGCCACGCCGATTGTCCTGTGGGCCGCGTGGCCGTTTTTTCAGCGCGGTTTGGCGTCGGTCACCAACCGCAGCCCCAATATGTGGACACTGATTTCCATCGGAGTGGCCGCCGCCTATGGCTATTCCGTGGTGGCGACGTTTCTGCCGGGAGTGTTTCCCGATGCCTATCAGATGGGTATGGGCGTCGGCACCTACTACGAGGCGGCGGTGGTCATCGTGGCGCTGGTCTTTGTGGGGCAGGTGCTGGAGTTGCGGGCGCGTGAACGCACCGGTGATGCGATCCGGGCCTTGCTTGACCTTTCCCCCAAGACCGCGCGGCGGATTTTGCCGGATGGCACGGAATATGACGCGCCTTTGGCCAATATCATGGCGGGCGACAAGTTGCGCCTGCGCCCCGGCGATGCGGTGCCGGTGGATGGGATCATCGATGAAGGCACCTCCTCGGTCGATGAAAGCCTGATGACGGGCGAGGCGATGCCGGTGGAAAAAGCGCCCGGCGATCCGCTGACCGGGGGTACGATCAACAAGAACGGCTCGCTGGTGATGACGGCGGGCCGGGTTGGCGCGGAGACCGTGCTGGCGCAGATCGTGGCGATGGTGTCGAACGCCAAACGGTCGCGCGCACCGATACAGGGCGTGGCGGACAGGATTTCGGCAGTGTTCGTGCCGGTGGTGCTGCTGATTGCCGTGGCCGCCTTTGCCGCATGGATGATCTGGGGGCCAGCCCCGGCGCTGGCCTATGCGATCACGGCGGCGGTGTCGGTGCTGATCATCGCCTGCCCCTGTGCGCTTGGCCTTGCCACTCCGATTTCCATCACCACGGCGGCGGGACGCGGCGCGCAGGCGGGTGTGCTGATCAAGGACGCCGAGGCGCTGGAG
Organism: Paracoccaceae bacterium; assembly: GCA_043736155.1. GTDB lineage: Bacteria > Pseudomonadota > Alphaproteobacteria > Rhodobacterales > Rhodobacteraceae > JANNRR01. Next base: position 2,175 of record JAYTDA010000049.1, read on the forward strand.
CGGATGGCGGGCGTCGACACGCTGATCGTCGACAAGACCGGCACGCTGACGGTTGGCAAGCCCGCGCTGACCGATGTGGTGGTACTGGCGGCGGTGGACGAGGCGACGATCCTGACCCTGGCCGCCGCACTGGAGAAAGGGTCGGAGCATCCCTTGGCCGAGGCGATTGTGGCGGGGGCCAAGGTCAAGGGGATCGACGCGGGCGATACCCTGGGGTTTCAGGCGGTGACGGGCAAGGGCGTGCAAGGCACGGTCGGCGGTCGCAACGTCGCCTTGGGCAATGCCGCGATGATGCAGGACATGGGGCTGGCCACCACGGCGGCAGAGGCAGAGGCAGATACCCTGCGCGCCACCGGCAAGACCGCGATGTTTGTGGCGGTTGACGGGGTGCTGGCAGGTATCGTCGCGGTGGCAGACCCGGTGCGCGACAGTACCGCAGCCGCGATCCGGGAATTGCACGCGCAGGGCCTGCGGATCATCATGGCAACCGGTGATAACGCACGTACGGCGCAGGCGGTGGCCGGTGCCTTGGCCATTGACGAGGTGCGGGCCGGGGTTTTGCCTGATGACAAACGGGCGCTGATTGAAGGCTTGCGGAATGAGGGCCACAAGGTCGCCATGGCGGGCGACGGGGTGAACGACGCCCCCGCCCTTGCCGCTGCCGATGTCGGCATCGCGATGGGTGGTGGTGCGGATGTGGCGGTGGAAAGTGCGGGGCTGACGCTGCTGGGCGGTGATCTGATGGGCATCGTGCGGGCGCGCAAACTGGCCCGCGCCACCGTGCGCAACATCAAGCAAAACCTGTTCTTTGCCTTTGCCTACAATGTCATCGGCATTCCGGTTGCGGCGGGGGTGCTGTATCCGGTGTTTGGCACGCTGCTGTCGCCAATGATCGCAGCGGCGGCGATGAGCCTGTCATCGGTGTCGGTCATCACCAACGCGCTGCGTTTGCGGCGGGTGAACCTATGAAACGCCCACCTTCCGGCACGTGCATTTTGTGAAGCGTCCAACACCCGATTTCGTCTTCTCTTTGGCCACTCGAAGCCACCAGAATTTCTCTGCCCGGTGACAGGTCTGGCGTCTGAACTGGCTGGAATACTTCCCCAACGCAACCGCCCGCGCCGTCAGGATTGACGGCATCGATGCGGATCGGCGGACATCCTGAATGCGTTCCGCAGCCGGATGCCTCGCACCCGCACGCGGGAGCACGTCGCGACGCTGCCCGATCAAAGGGCCGCTACGGGCTTTGCAGTTGTGCATTCTGGTTTGCGTACCAAAGGCTGCGTGCAAGAAGACGCAATAACTGTTGCGTCGATGCATCTGCTGGCTATGCTCAGTAAAAAGGAATGAAGCAGCATGCCGCAGTCTGCGAAACCTCAGACCGCCACCGAGCTTTTGGCCGCCCTGAACGCAGCGCAGTCTGGTTTGGGAAAGGGGGGGCAGCGTCTGGCGCGCTTTTTTGCCGACAATCTTGGCGCTTGTGCGATGTTGTCGACCGCCGAGGTGGCGCAGCGGTGTCAGGTCAATGCCTCGACCGTGGTGCGCATGACGCAAGGGCTGGGATTTGCGGGTTACCGGGAATTTCAGGCCATGCTGCAAGCGCAGGTTGCGCATGCGATTGCGACGGGCAAACCGCTGGAGCAGTCGCGCCCCTCCTTGGTGCCATCAAGGCGACCGTTGCGGCTGCATCTGCTGGCCGAATCGGGAAAGTCTTTCAACGAGGCTGCGCAGGCCGCTGCGAAAAGTTTTGCCGCGCAGAACCCAGGCGTCGACATCCAATGCGACCTGAACGTTTCCTACATGGTGGATCCCACGGATTTTGCATCGAGAATCCAGACGACGGCGATAACTTCCGATGGGATCATTCTGGTCGCCCGTGACCACCCGGCAATCAACGATGCGGTGCGGGCGAGTGTGGCACGGGGCGTGCCGGTGATCTGCCTGACGACCGACCTGCCGTCTTCGGGGCGAACGGCCTATGTTGGATCAGATCAATATGCCTCGGGGGCGACGGCGGGCTGGCTGTGTGGCCGCATGCTGCCACGCAACGGAAGCGGTCGGGTCCTGTTCACTTGTTCTGTGCCGTTCCGCTGCCATCAGGATCGCGAGCAGGGTTTTCGCCAGGTTTTGCGCACCGAATTTCCGCATCTGACGATTGACGAAAAAGTCAGTTCTGACGAAAGCATTGATGTCATTTACCAAGCCGTGCGCCGCTATATCGGCAACTCTGGCCCCCCTGCGGCGATTTACAACGTGTCGGGTGCCAATCTGGGCGTCGGGCGCGCGATGGAGGACGAGGGGATTGGCGCTACGACCTTGTTTTTCGGCCATGAATTGAACGCAAACTCGCGGTCACTGCTGGAGCGCAACATCATGGATGTCGCAATCGGCCATGATTTTGACCGCGAGATTGCGCTGGCGGTGGAGTGTATCGAGATGGCACGTCAAGGGGTTCAACCGGTCAATCGCATCACGCAAAGTCAGGTTTTCACCCGCTTTAACTGTGCCATCTTCTAAAGACTACAGCGCCAGCTTTCCCTGCGGTGTGGGCGGTGCAAACTGATAGGCGCCCCAGACCGACTGATCAAAGTTGATCACCGAGCCGGTCATCATCCCCGAATCTTCAGACGCGAGGAACGTCACCGCCTTTGCGACCTCATCGGGTGCCAGCAGTCGCCCGAACGGTTGTTCGGCGGCGGCTTTTTCAAGCCAGTTTTCATCGGCACCGTGATATTCGCGTTGGGTTTTATCCTCGCCGTCGGACGCCATCCAGCCGATGTTCAACTGGTTGACCCGGATCCGGTTGCGCATCGCGGCAAAGGCGGTGTTGCGGGTAAAGGTGGCCAAAGCCGCCTTGGATGCGCAATAGGGCGAGATGAATGGCTGCCCGGCCAGTGCCGAGGTGGAGCCGATGTTGACCACTGCGCCCGCCACGTTGTCGCGCACCATCCGGCGGATCGCCTCTTGCATCATGAAGAACGGCGCACGGGTGTTGACCGCGAACATGCGGTCAAAAAGTGCTTCGTCCGTGGTCAGGATATCGCCGCGATCGGTGATTCCGGCGGCATTCGCCAGAATATCCACGCGGCCAAAGGCATCATCCAGCGCCGCGAATACCGCACGGCAATCGGCAACCTGCGCCAGATCGGCTGCCACAAAGCGCACGTCGCAGCCGGTCTTGGCGTGAATGGCATGGGCAACGGCTTCGCCGTTTTCGCGGTTCCGCCCGCAGGTGATCACGCCCGCAGCCCCTGATTCCGCCAGGTTCATCGCGATTGCTGCACCCAGCCCCTGCGTCCCTCCAGTCACCACCGCGATCTTGCCATCCACCCTGTTCATCTGTCGTACCTCTCGAATGCAGCAAATATTGCGATTATTAGTGTGTCGAAATATATATTGAAACTGCAGGGATTTTGCAACAAATTTTGCGCCGAGACTGTGAAGTGCGCACGGTTTACTGCGCAGTTTGCGCGGGCATCCCCGAAGGGGGGCGACATGCTACGTATCGCAGTATTGGGTTGTGGCAGGATTGGGCAGATGCATGCCGCCAACGTGGCGCGGCATCCGCGCGCCGCACTGGCGACGGTTTATGACCTCTCCGCTTCGGCGGCAGACAAGGTCGCCAAATTGCTTGGCGTGACGGCGGCGACCAGCGCCGAAGCGGTGTTTGCGGATGCATCGGTTAACGCCGTGTTGATCGCAACCGCGACACCGACCCATGCAGATTACATCGAAATGGCGATTGCCGCGGGCAAAGCCGTGCTGTGCGAAAAGCCCATCGACCTGAGCCTGGCGCGGGTGAATGCCTGTGCGGCCAGGATCGGCAACACCAGCATTCCGATCCAGCTGGGCTTCAACCGCCGCCATGACCCCGGCCATGCGGCGGCGCGTGCCGCGATGATGGCCGGGGATATCGGCGATCTGCATCAGGTCATCATCACCTCGCGCGATCCGGCAATTCCGCCCCGCGCTTATCTTGAGGCCGCCGGTGGCCTGTTCCGCGACATGACCATTCATGATTTCGACCTTGCGCGGTTCATGCTGGGCGAAGAGCCTGTCGAGGTTTTTGCCGTTGCGGGTGCGCTGATTGATCCGGCTTTGGGTGCCGCCCTGAACGAGGTGGACAGTGCGATGTTCATCCTGCGCACCGCGTCAGGCAAGCAATGCCACATCAACAATTCGCGCACCGCCGTCTATGGCAATGACCAGCGGGTCGAGTTGATGGGCAGCAAGGGCATGCTGATTTCCGACAACCGCAAACCGCATGAATTGCGCCGTTACGGGGCCAAAGAGGTTGAGGCCAGCGCGCCGTATCAGTTGTTTTTCCTTGAACGCTATAACGAGGCGTTCATGGCGGAAATCGACGGTTTCGTGGATTGCGTCGAGAAGGGTGCCAAGCCCTTGGCCAGCTTTGAAGACGGCAGGCGCGCGCTGATCCTGGCCGAAGCTGCCTACCTGTCGATGAAAGAGCGCCGGTTGGTTCAGGTGTCGGAAATCACCGCCTGACCCCCATGTTGATCAGCGTCTGCACTGCGGGCGCTGGATCGGTATTTGTTGCTAGTGGCCCGGTTGAGAAGCCGCGCCGCCTGCAGGCCAATGAAGCGGGCGTTCTGGTGTTCTCGATCAACGACAGCCCGGCTGGTGGCAAGGTCACCGCAACCGTGCGCGCCGACAACGTCGACGCCGGAGCGCAAGGTGCCAAGGAAATGGCCAAGCGTCTGGAAGGCAAGGCCTGCTGGGCCGATGACAGCTGTATCGTGCTGGAACTGCAGGGCGGTTTGACCACACCGAACGGGCTTGACCGCTTGGACGGCTTTGCCAAGACCTTGGCCAAACTGGCTCCGAAAGTGCAGATCATACAGCGCCCGACCGAATGGTCTGCTGACATGGCGGCAGATGCCGCGCAGAACGTGTTGACCCAGAATCCGAACCTTGCCGGGATCTTCTTGGCATCAGAACTGATGGCAACTGCGATCAACGCCCTACTGAACGCTGCTGGCAAAGGCGCCGCTGTCGGTGAAGAAGGCAGCGTCATCCGCATCGCCATCGACGGCACCCCGCAGGGCCAGCAACTGATCCGCGACAAGGCCCTGGATGCCACCGTTTCGCAACCGCTCAGCGCCTATGCCACCAAAACCGCTGAACTGATCGAACTCGTCTTCAATGGCGGCACCATCGAAATCGGCCCGCGTGACGACGGACAGGTCATCGAGACGCCGGTTGGTCCGCAATACCAACTGAACGCCACGCTGGTCACTTCTGAAAACGCCGACTCGCCCGATCTGTGGGCGAACCAGATCGGCAAATAACCAGGCGCAAGGGCAAAAACCGTGGACCACAGGATCATGGAAAGCAAACGACCCATGGTCGAGATGCGCAACATCTCCAAGACCTTTGGGTCCACACGTGCCCTTCGCGCCCTTCTGGGGCGCAACGGAGCGGGCAAAAGCACGCTCGTTTCAGCAATGAGCGGGCTGGTGGCATCCGATACCGGAACCATCCGCATCGCCGGTCTCGAAGGTGTGGCCAACGGCCAACCCTACGACGCGAAGATCCGCGATGACATCGCCCATGTGCAGCAGACACCGCGGCTGTTCAACCGGCTGACGGTGGCCGAGAATCTGTTTCTGGAAAACCCGTTGGTTCAGAACCGTTTTGGCGTGGTCAGCCACGGCAAGATGACCCGCAAAGCCCGGACTTTGCTGGAAAAGTGGAACATCGATATCCGCGCCGAAGCGCTGGCGGGGAAGGTGAGTGCAGGCACACGGCAACTGCTGGAGATCATGAAAGCGCTGAGCCGGGGTGTTCCGGTGATCATTCTGGACGAACCCACCGCCGCGCTGAGCAACGCCGAAAAGCGTATGCTGTTTGAACAGGTCAAGGCGCTTAAAGCCCTGGGGATTTCATTCATCTGTATCTCGCACCATCTGGATGACGTGTTCGAGGTGGCCGATACCGTGACCATCCTGCGCGATGGCCTGGTGGTCAGGGCGCGCGAACAGGTCGGCAATCTGGATGTGGAAATGATCGCCGATCTGATGATGGGCGAAAAGACCGCGCGTTCTGTTCGTAACGACCATACCAAACCAGCTGCCAGGCCCTTGCTTCGGGCCCAGGGCATTCGCATTGATGCGACCTCTGAACACGACATTGATTTTCAAGTTTGCCCCGGCGAAATCGTCGCCCTTGCCGGCCCGGTCGGCGGCGGCAAGGAAGCCTTGGCGATGATCCTGGCCGGGCAACAGGTGCCCCATAAGGGCGAAATCAGCGGTGCGCGCGGCGCGCTTCCCACCATTGGCCTGGTGCCGACCGACCGCCACGCCAGCGGCTATGTCGGCATGCTGGGTGTGCGCGAGACTGTGGCAATTGGCGGGCTTGGTCTGTTGTCGGGTTCATTCGGGTTTATCAATCGGGAAAGGGAGGCCAAACATGTTGGCCGCCTTGCCCAACAAACCAACATCATGGCTGCGTCGCTGGAACGGGCTGTCAGCCAGTTAAGCGGCGGCAACCAGCAAAAGGTCGTGTTCGCCCGCGCGCCTTGCCAAAACCCGCAGGTGATCGTCGCGCTCAGCCCGACGCGCGGGGTCGATGTGGGGTCCAAGGAGCAGCTTTACGCGCTGCTGCGCGATCTGGCCAGCACGGGGCTGGGGGTGATTGTCGTGTCAGACGAAGAAGACGAAATTGCCCAATTGACGAACCGCGTTGTGATCGTGTTCGAGGGCAGAATCGTTGATGAACTGCGCGGTGAGTACACGATGAAAGACCGGATTTTGCGGATGGAGGGCGTGATATGACCAGTGCAAACCCAACGGGGGGTGGCATCCCGACGCGGATCCAGGCCCTTGCCAGTGGCTTCGTGAATGGCGGCTATACGATGTATCCCGTGCTGTTGGCGCTGGTACTTCTGGGGGCGATCATCGCGCCGCGCTTTGCGACGGCGGTGAACATTATCAACATCCTGGAACAGGTCAGCGTTCTGGGTCTGACCACCATCGGTCTGACCTTTGTCGTGCTGATCGGGCGGCTGGACCTGTCGCTTGAAGGCATTGTCGGCTTTGCGCCGATGTTTGCCGCGGTCTGTCTGGTGCCTGCCGCGGCGGGTGGCTTTGGCATCGAACTGCCGGGATGGATGGGCCTTTTGATCGCCTTGGCAGTGGCGGGGCTGACCGGGGTCTTCAACGACTTCATGGTGGTGCGGGTCGGCCTGAACCCGTTCATCTTGATGCTTGGTTTGCTGGTGTTGCTGCGGGGCGGTGTTCTGATCGTCTCGAACGGCCGCTCGATCTATTCGCCCGGCCCGGCGCTGACCTATCCTGGATCGGCCAGGCTGTTGGGCCTGCCGGTGTCAGTGCTGGTGTTTGGCCTTGTTGCGTTGATCGTGGGCCGTGTCTTCAAATATCACCGCTCTGGCCGTGCGCTTTATGCCATCGGCGGCAATGAGGAAGCGGCGCGGGCGGCGTGGATCAAGGTGGACCGGGTGATCTGGTCGGCGTTTGTCTTCGCGGCGCTGTTGGTCGGGATGGCCGGGATTTTGATGACCGGGCGCCTGGATTCGGCGGTGACCACACAGGGGCAGGGGATCATCTTTTCCGCCTTTGCGGCGGCAGTGATCGGCGGCGTCAGTCTGGGCGGCGGGCGCGGCACGGTTGTGGGGCTGGTCAGCGGTGTGCTGCTGATTGGTGTCATCAACAACCTGCTGACCTTGGCGCAGGTGCCCTCGTTCTATGTGCAGGCCTCCACCGGGGTGGTGATCATCGTGGCCGCCGTGCTGACCACCATCGCCAGCCGCCGCTCCAGCGGTGTGCGCACCCGGACCTGAGCCCCACGTCGTGACCAAGGCGGCCGGCAGGAGCGTCGGCCCCTTGGCAAACGGGTCGCGGATCAGACCGCGCTGGGGGGTTTCTTGCCCATGATGATCATGCCCAGAATGTCATCATCGGTCACATCCTTGACGTTCACTGTGCCAACCCGGTGGCCGTTCTTCATCACCACCGCCCGGTCGCACAGCTTCATCACATTGTGAATGTCATGCTCAATAAGGAATATCCCCAGACCCTGGGCTTTCAACTCCTGAATAAGCTCGGCCACCATCTGGGTCTCGTGCGGGCCAAGGGCGGCGGTGGGTTCGTCCATGATCAGGATTTTGGCGTTGAAATAGACCGCACGGGCGATGGCGACCGATTGGCGCTGACCGCCCGACAGGGCCGCCACCGGCACATTGAACTTGCGGAAGTTCGGGTTCAGCCGCGCCATGATGCGGCGGGCCTCGGCCTCCATCTTGCTGTCATCGACAAAGCCGTAGGGTGTGACCAGTTCGCGCCCCAGAAACAGGTTGGACGCGGCATCAAGATTATCGGCCAGGGCGAGGGTCTGGTAGATCGTCTCGATGTTCAGTGCGCGGGCGTCGCGGGTGTTGGTGATCGCAACCTTTTCGCCGCTGATATAGATGTCACCGTGATCGGCGAGGTAAGCGCCTGACAAGCATTTGATCAGCGTCGATTTTCCGGCCCCGTTGTGGCCCAGCAGGCCCACCACTTCACCGGGGTAAAGGTCAACAGAGACGTGATCCACCGCCTTGATACCACCGAAAGAAATTGAGATGTCGCGCATCTCGCACAGGGGTATCTGGGTCATTTCAACGCTCCGGTCCGTCGGCGATAGATGATGTCGATCCACACCGCGATGATCAGCACACCGCCGACCACGATGTTCTGAAACGGCGTGTCCACCCCGATCATCGCCATGCCCGATTGCAGCGATTGCATGATCAGCGCGCCAAGGATCGCACCGTAGATCGTGCCAATGCCCCCCGCGAGCGCCGTGCCGCCGATCACGGTGGCGGCAATCACCTTCAGCTCGTCCAGCGTGCCGATGTCATTGCCGTGGCTTTGCAGACGGGCCTGGGCGACCAGTGCCGCCAGACCGCACAGCAGGCCCAGCAAGGCGAAAATCTTGACCGTCATCAGCCGGGTATTGATGCCCGACAGTTCCGCCGCGTCCGGGTTGCCGCCGATGGCATAGATATAGCGGCCAAAGCGGGTTTTCCGGGCGATCATGGTCATGGCGACCACGACCAGAATCAGGATCACCACTGAAATTGGCAGGCCGTGGTATTCGACAAAGCCTTCGGGCACCGTCAGCCCCTTGGCCTCGTAGATGCGTTTCAGCTTGGCAACGGGGATCGGGTAGGAATTGAGGATGGCGACAAAGCTCAAGATCAGGCCGACAATGATCGCGATCAGGGTGGCTTCGGCCCAGACCGGCTTGACGACAAAGCCGTGGCTTTGCTTGGCGCGCCGCGCGGCCAGCACACCATAGATCGCCAGCGCCGAACCCAGGGCCCCGATGATCCAGCTTACGGTCGGATAGAACACGCCCTCGGTGCCGCCGAACATCAGGATATTGGGGTCGGTGAGTGCAACCGATTGGCCGTTGGTGGTGTACCAGGCCAGATTGCGCCAGATCAAAAGGCCCCCAAGTGTCACGATGAACGACGGGATTTTCTGATAGCCCACCATCCAGCCGGTGGCGGCACCGATCAGCGCCCCCACGGTCAGGCCAAACAGGATGGTCATCACCAGAATGACCGGATTGCCGAGGCCGAAAATCTGCGGCAGCCACTCGATCTGGCTTTGCGCCATCAGCGCCGAACAGATTGCCAGCAGCGACCCGACCGACAGGTCGATGTGCCGCGCCACGATCACAAAGACCATGCCGGTGGCCATGATGCCGACCGACACGGTCTGCACCGAGATGTTGAAAATGTTGCGCGCCGACAGAAATTTGCCATCGGTCATGAACTGGAACACCACACACAGAACCGCAAAGGCCAGGATCATGCCAAACAGGCGTTTGTCCAGTTCCAGCGTGTCGGCCAATCCGCGGCGCGCCGTCACGCCTGAGGTTGTCGGGCCCGCATCACTCATTGGTTGGTCTCCCGAGATTGGACAGGTGCCCCGGGAAAAGGCCCCGGGGCACCTGGTGACAGGTCAGCTTTGGTTACTTGCAGACGTCAACGGCAGGGCCGCCCTGGCACAGCAGGTCTTTGGTGATCCAGCCCGCATCCAGCACAAGGTTCAGGTTGTCCTTGGTGATCGGCTGCGGTTTCAGCAGAATCGAGGTCAGCTCCTTGCCACCGGGCGAGGTGAAGATTGCGGCACCCGCAACGTCAGCCATCGCGGTGCCGCCAGCCAGCGCCACGGCAATCTCACCCGCCGCTTTGCCAAGCGCGCGGCTGTCTTTCCACACCGAGACGGTCTGGGTGCCCAAGGCCACCCGGTTCAGCGCAGCCATGTCGCCATCTTGCCCCGACACCGGAATGCCCGCCATGCCCTGCGAGGTCAGCGCTGCCACAACACCGCCGGCAGTGCCATCGTTCGATGCCACAACGGCATCAACTCCGTTGTCGGCTTCGGTCAGGATCTGCTCCATGTTCTTCTGGGCGTTGGCGGGCTGCCAGTCGTCGGTGTAGGCTTCGGCGACGATGGTGATGTCGCCTGCGTCAATCGCGGCCTGCAACACTTCTTGCTGGCCACCGCGCAGGAAGTCGGCGTTCGGGTCGACCGGCGAACCTTTGATCATCACATAGCGGCCCTTCGGCATCGCTTCCAACACGGCGCGGGCCTGCATGCGGCCAACTTCGACATTGTCAAAGGTCAGGTAAAACGCGCGCGGGTCTTCGATCATGCGGTCATAGCCAACCACGGGTACGCCCGCATCGGCGGCGGCATCCAGCGCCGGGCTGATCGAGGCGCTGTCTTGCGCCAGAATGATCAGCGCGCTGCAGCCTTGGGTAATCAGCCCTTCGATGTCGGCAAGCTGCTTGGTGGCCGAGGTCTGCGCATCCGCCGATATATACTCGGCCCCGGCGGCATCAAGCGCACCCTTGATCGCGGCTTCGTCGGTTTTCCAGCGTTCTTCGCGGAAATTCGACCAGGACACGCAGACCTTCATGGCGTGGCTTTCGGCAAGGGCCGCTGTTGTCGAGACACAGGCCAGAAGTGTGCTGGCCAGCAAAAGGGACGTCTTCATATTCTATCCTCTCGTGGATGTTCCGGCCATGACTGACCGGTCAGGCATCTCGCCTTGACAATATTTCTAACTTGCATTGGTAATTGTCAATTGACCATTGTCGCATGCTGCAATGAGTTTTGCATTGCCTGGACTTTGCGCTGGAAAATTGCGGTTTCGCTGTGCATGCATGGTCAACCGGTTTTTGAAGCTTCAGTTGGACCTCGCAGAATGATCGATGCCATCCCGCCAAAAAGCTATGAGGACCTGATCCGGGTCATCCATGACCGCTATGATCAGATGAGCAAGACCTACCAGAAAATCGCGGTGTATCTGACGCAGAACCCCAATGAAGTGGCGGTAATGTCGGTCAACGCGATTGGGGACAAGACCGGAATTCATGCGTCAAGTTTCGTGCGCTATGCTCAGTCCCTGGGCTACAGAGGGTTCAAGGAACTGCAGTCGGTGTTCCAGCGTCGCCTGACCACCGCCGCCCCCGGTTTTGACGCCCGCATCAAGGCGCTGGAAGAAGAGCTTGGCACCAAGGAAGACCGCAGCGATCTGGGCTTTCTGCGCGATCTGGTGGTGCGTGATGTGACCTCGTTGCACGACCTGCTGGCCAATGTCTCGGCCGAACAGATCTCGGTGGCCGCCGGTCTGATGGAAGTGGCCGATACGATCTATCTCTTGGGCCAGCTCCGGTCCGCTCCGGTGGCAGACTTGTTGCGCTACGCCTTGACCATGCTGGGCAAGCGCACGGTGCTGCTGGATGCGGATGGCGGTCTGACCACCCACATGGCCAAGGTGATCCAACAACGTGACCTGCTGTTTGCCGTGTCGTTCCGGTTCTATGCGACCGAAGTGGTGAACGTGGTGGATGAGGTCGCCCGGCGCGGTGTGCCGGTGGTGGCTATTTCCGACAGCACGCTGTCGCCATTGGCAAAGTCAGCCAACGTGCTGTTTGCCATCCCCGAACACGAATACACCTTTTCGCGCAGTCTGGCAGCGCCGATGTGTCTGGCGCAGGCCCTGACGGTGGCGCTGGCGGCGCGGTTGCAGAAGGACCGCGACCGCCCGCGCATTCCGGTGGTGACCAGCGAGTAGCGGCGGGGTCCGGGCCTTGCGGCCCGGGTTGCCACCCTACACCCCGACCCGTTGTTTGGCGCGGATCTCTGTCTGGCTTACCCGGGCCTTTTGCACGCTGTCGCGGTTGGAGACTTCCGGCACGCCCACATCCCAATCAGCATCACCCGGCACCCAGGAATAGGCATCGGTTGCAATGGTGATGACCGTTGTGCGGTCATTGCCCCTGGCCCAGTCGAGTGCTGCTTCCAGATCGGCCAGACTTTCCACCTTGCGGCTGGCAGCCCCCATCGCGGCGGCGTGGGCCGCGAAATCAACGTGCAGCGGATTCGCGGCGTTCTGGATGCGGCAGTCCTTCAGCAGATTGTTGAACCCCGGCACGCCTTTGAATTGCTGCAACCGGCTGATCACCGCATAACCGCCATTGTCGCAGACCACGACGATCATCTTGTGGCCCGAAAGCACCGTTGAATAGATGTCGGAATTCATCATCATGTAAGTGCCGTCGCCCAGCATCACGATGGGGGTGCCGCCAAGGCCGCCGGGGCCAGTTTGCGCCATGGCGCAACCCCAACCGGCGGCGATTTCATAGCCCATGCAGGAAAAGCCGAACTCCAGATCAAAGGTGTTGGGCGTCTTGACGCGCCAGCCCTTGGCCACTTCGCCCGGAATGCCGCCTGCCGCTGCAATCAGGGTGTCGCGGGGGTCGGCGCATCGGTTCACCACGTTCACGACCTGCGCATAGGTCGGGACGGCTGCGTTGGTCGGGGCCTGATGGCTGTCCAGCAGTGCATCCCATTCGGCGAACAACGCCTTGGCGTGGGGCAGGTGGGCGGCGGGCGCGGACCAGTCGGCCAGCCCTGCATCCATTTCGCCCACCGTCTCCAGCGCGTCGCCCACCACCGCCAGTGCCCGGTGCTTGATCGCGTCAAACCGCGCGGCGTTGATCGAGATGAAGCGGGCGTCCTGCGAAAAAGCCGTCCAGGAACCGGTGGTGAAATCCATCAGCCGGGTGCCGATGGCCAGGATCACATCGGCCTCGCCCGCCAGCGCATTGGCCGAGGTGGAGCCGATAATGCCGATCGGGCCACAATGCGCCGGGTCATAGTGGGTCAGGCCGCCTTTGCCCGCGATGGTTTCCACCACCGGAATGCCGCGCCGGGCGGCAAAGTCGGCCACCGCCTTTTCTGCCCCGGAATAGCGCACACCGCCACCTGCGATGATCAGCGGCTTTTTCGCGGTTTTCAGCAGTTCGACCGCCTGCGCCAGTGCCGCGCGGTCGGGCCGGGGGCGCGGGATCGACCACAGCCGTTCCTCAAAGAACACTGCCGGATAGTCAAAGGCCAGTTCCTGGGTATCCTGCGGCAGGGCAATGAAGGCAGGGCCGCAATCGGCCGGGTCCAGCATCGCCGCAATCGCCTGCGGCAGCGAGGAAAGAATCTGCGACGGATGGGTGATCCGGTCCCAATAGCGGGTGACGGCCTTGAATGCATCGTTCACCGTGATGGTCGGATCGCCGTAATGTTCGACCTGCTGCATCACCGGATCGGGCACCCGGTTGGTGAAGCTGTCACCGGCGATCAGCAGCACCGGCAGGCGGTTGGCATGGGCGGTGCCCGCCGCCGTGACCATGTTCAGCGCGCCCGGCCCGATGGACGAGGTGGCGATCATGATCTGGCGGCGCTGTTTTGCCTTGGCAAAACCAATCGCGGCCAGCGCCATCGACTGCTCATTCTGGCCGCGCCAGGTCGGCAGCTGATCCTGCACCGCTTCCAAAGCCTCGGACAGGCAGGTGACATTGCCGTGGCCGAAAATGCCGAACACCCCGGCGAACAGCGGTACACGTTGGCCGTCGATCTCGGTGAACTGACAGCACAGATAGCGCACCAGCGCCTGCGCCATTGTCAGGCGAATCGTGGCCCGACTCATTTCAACTTGGCCCATGTGGTCTGCTCCCTGGATCTGCGATGACACTAATCGATCACATTGAATATTGACAATAACTATCTTCTGCAATGATAATTGCATGATCGGCTTTTGGAGGATTCTGAATGATGCGGATTGCTGTTCTGGGAAGCGGACGCAACGGCGTCCTTCGTCTGGTCAACACAGCCGCGCCCACCTGTGCGCCGCTTGCGGGTGGCCTGGTTGTCCGCCGCAGCGAGGCTGCCTGACATGTATGGAAAATTTGGACTTTTCATTGACGGGCGCTGGACTTCCGCCTTGAATAACATCACCGCCCCGGTGCTCAGCCCGGTGTTCAGCCCGGTGTTCAGCCCGGTGTCCGAGCGGCATTTGGGGCTGGTGCCGGTGGCAAGCGTGGCCGATACCGAGGCTGCGATTGCGTCGGCTGCCAAGGGCTTTGCGGCCTGGAAGGCGAAATCCGGCTTTGAGCGCGCCGATGCGCTGCATGCCATTGCCGACGAAATGAAGCGCCGCACTGATGAGGCGGCACAGATGATCAGCCTTGAAACCGGCAAGCCGATTGCGCAGTCGGGCCGCGAATGGGCGCTGTCGATTGACCAGTTCCGCTGGTTCGCCGAAGAAGCCCGCCGCATCTATGGCCGCATCATCGACTCGCGTGTACCGGGCGGGCGGTTCGAGGTGCACCACGAACCGGTCGGCATCGCCGCCGCCTTCACCGCCTGGAATTTCCCTGCAGCCCTGATTGCACGCAAGGTCGCTCCCGCCCTTGCTGCGGGCTGTTCCATCATCGTGCGCCCCTCGTCTCAGACGCCCGGGGTGGCGATGGTGATGGTTGACTGCTGCCGCGCCGGTTCCCTGCCGGCCGGCGCAGTCAACCTGGTTATCGGCCCGACCGACGCCACCTATGCGCCGATCATGGCTTCGAAAGCCGTTCGCAAGGTGTCGCTGACCGGATCGACGCGGGTCGGGCAGCAGATGATCCGCGATGCCGCTGCCACGCTGAAAAAGGTGTCGATGGAACTCGGCGGCAACGCGCCGCTGATCATCTATGACGATGCCGATCTGGAGGCTGCGCTGAACGCCGCCGTGCCGACGAAATTCGCCAATGCCGGGCAGGTTTGCGTGACGGCAGACCGGTTCTATATTCACGAATCGCTGCATGACGCCTTTGTGGCGGGATTTGTCGAGCGCACCCGCGCGATCAAGCTGGGCGACGGCCTTGACCCCACAGTGGGTATGGGGCCGCTGATCAATGCGGGTCGTCTGGCCGAGATGGAGCGGATCGTGGCGGGTGCAGTGAAGGCCGGCGCAAAACTGGCCCACGGCGGCGCGCGCGCAGCAGGTTTCAACGCGGGCCATTTCTTTGAACCGACAGTTCTGACCGATTGCACCGATGACATGGGTGTCATGGCGGAGGAAAACTTCGGCCCCATCGCGGCGATCACCCGCTTTGCCACCGAAGATGAGGTTCTGGCCCGCGCCAATGCCTCTGACATGGGCTTGTCGGCCTATGCCTTCACCCAAAGCCCCGCCCGCGCCCGCCGCACCGTGGCCGGGTTGAAGGCGGGGATGGTCGGCATCAACTCTTTCGCCATGGCGGCGGCCGAGGCCCCGTTTGGCGGCACCAACCATTCCGGCATGGGTCGCGAAGGCGGCATTGAAGCCATTCGCGATTATTTGGACATCAAATCAAGCCAGATTGTGTGGGCATGATTGCGAACAAACTAAAGGCGCTATGGGCCGAGGGCCAGCCCACGATCAACGGCTGGTGCTCCATCGG
>JAYTDA010000050.1:0-2356 GCA_043736155.1 Paracoccaceae bacterium
GGCAGTTCCAGCCCGTGGTCAACCGCGTTGCGGATCATGTGGGTCAACGGGTCGGCGAGCCGTTCCACCACAGTCTTGTCGACCTCGGCACCCTCGCCATGGGTGACAAGCCTTGCTGACTTTCCCGTCGAGTCAGCAGCTTCACGCACGATGCGGGACATGCGCTGAAACAACGGCTTTACCGGCTGCGCGCGAATTGCCATCACCGCTTCCTGGATGTCGCGGGCCAGCAGGCGGTAATCCTCGACATGGGTGACGACGTCGGCATCGGTGGCAAGACGCAGGTCCTGCACGCGCTGCGCGATTATCGACTGGTTGATGATCAATTCGCCCACCGTGTTGATCAGCCGGTCCACCCGGTCAAGGTCGACCCGCAGCGTCGGCTTGGGGCTCTTGGAATCTCCCGGTGTTTGCCCGCCATCGGCGGCATCGTCGCGTGTCGACAGGGGCGAACGCGCCGGCTGCTGAGCTCTGACCACGCTGCGTCTTTCAGGAATCTGGTTCGCGCCAGCAACGGGTGCTTTTTGCCGACCGGGGATCGCATCTGACTGGTCAGGTTGAAAAGGCACCTCCGTTGCGGCGCGCCTGATTTCAAGGTGGCACAGGCCTTCGGCAAACTCGAAAACCTCGGCGATCGCTGTTTCTGATTGTTCGGTGACCAGCCGGATCGACCAGCCGAGATAGGATTTCCCTGGATCAAAGCCGGCGAGATCCGGGAGTTGCGAGAGATCAAGTTCCGCTGTCAGGGTCCCAAGATCGGCCAGTGTGGCGATCAGCAGCGCAGGATCATGGCCGTTGGCATAAAGACCCTGCAGAGGACGGAACGCGATCAGATATTCCTGACCATTGGCTCCGTCCTCGGTGCCGAGGTCAAAATCAAGTTTGACAGCGGCAAAACCAAAGTTCCCGCCGTCGTCTTCCACGGTGTCGACGCCGGCCTTCCCGCCGCCAAGACAGGCGTCCAGCGCGCTGAGGAACGCGGCGGTACCACCTGCCGCACCGTCGGCACCCGTGCGGGCGGCCTCCACCAGATCGGCCAGATGGTCGGCCGACCGCTGCAGGGTGCGGATCGCTTCTGCGTCAAGAACAATCTTGTGGCCGCGCACGTCGTCCAGCACGGTTTCAAACCGATGGGCAAAGGCGACCAATGCACCAAGCTTGAACGCCCCCGCGCCACCCTTGATCGAATGGACCGCGCGGAAAACGGCGTTCACCGTTTCGTCGCCATGATCCCCCGCGGCCATCTGCGAAAGACCCTCGCTCAAAGCCTCCAGCAGTTCTTCGCATTCTTCAAAGAACATGTCGCGGATGGAATTCTGTGCGCTCATCTCAAAGCCTCGCGCCGGTCACACGGCGCACAACCGAAATGATCGCGGCATCGTCGAACGGTTTCACGATCCAGCCTGTCGCCCCGGCCTCGCGCGCCCGGGCTTTCAGGTGCGGCGCACTTTCGGTGGTCAGCACAAGGATCGGCACATCGCTGTTCACCCCACCGCCGCGAATGGAGTGAATGACAGCGTAACCGTCCATGTTGGGCATGTTGATGTCGGTGATCACCACATCTGGTGGATCTTCAGAGAATCGCGCGACACCCTGCACGCCGTCGGAAGCGAGGACACAGCTGAAGCCCGCGTCTTCCATCACACGGCGCACCAGCGCGCGGATGGTCCTTGAATCGTCGATGGCGAGGACTTTGATCGTCACGGGGAAACCCTTCTGGCGAGCAGATCGTCCGTCACCCCGATCTGCAGCAGCGCCTGTTCAAGGTCTGACCGCACATCAGTGATGGCAAACGAGAAGCCGCGCCGCCGCCATTCCGCTGCCGCCACCAGAAGCGATTGGACGATCAGCACATCGGGCCGCCGCAGCATTGCGATGTTCACCGCCACTGGTCCGGCCCGGTTTTTTTTCAGGAATTCTTGCAGGCAATCACCGGGCGACGGGCGAAACCCTTCCGGAAGGTCAAAAATGTTGAGACTGGCTCGCATGAATGGACCGCTCTCCCCTGTGCCGCGATGCAGCAGATGACCCGGTGACAGGTTCACAGGATTAGGGTTGCCGTCTTAAGAAGTGGTTGCCCAAAACTGCCATGCCGGTCAGACAAACAGCTAAAATTATCACCACCGAGCTTCTTTCGGCAGTTCAAGCCAAGCTTACCGAGCGTTAACCCATCGTCGGTACGCTGGACCGGCCAACCCCTGCCCCGGAGCGCATATGAACGTTGCCAATCTGACCAGCCTGTCCCCGTCGGATGCAGGCGAAATGCCCTTCGGCATTGGCGAGGTTCTGATTTCGCGCACCGATTCTCGCGGGGTCATCGAGGCCGGGAACGAGGTCTTTCGACGCGTATCCGGCC
>JAYTDA010000051.1:0-9084 GCA_043736155.1 Paracoccaceae bacterium
ACCAGCCCCGCGGCCAGCCGGTTGGCCGCTGATCTGGTGGGTGGCCGTGCGCCCGAACTTGATCCGGCGATGGTGGCGGCATTGTCACCCGCGCGGTTCGGGTAAAGGGGTGGCGGCGTGGCGCTTCCTGACCGTGCTGCTGCTGGCCCTGGCGGCCTGTGGCAGCCCCGCGCCGCAATTGCCGCGCGCTACACCGGCTCGGCTGTCTGATGCCGATCCGACCCGCTGGAGCGGCACCAATCCCGCCACCCTGCCGGTGCAGGGCATCGATCTGGCGCGGTTTCAAGGCACGGTGGATTGGTCGAAGATCAAGGCGGCGGGGCTGGAGTTTGCCTGGCTGAAGGCAACCGAAGGCGGTGACCGGGTCGACCCGTTCTTTGCCGAAAACTGGCGGGCGGCGAAACGTGCGGGGGTGCCGCGCGGCGCCTATCATTTCTACTACCATTGCCGCCCGGCGGAGCAACAGGCCGCCTGGTTCATCCGCCATGCCCCGCGTGAGGCGGGTGCCCTGCCGCCGGTGCTGGATATGGAATGGACACCGGACAGCCCGACCTGCACCCTCCGCCCGGATGCCGCCGTGGTCCGGGCCGGGATCCTGGAGTTTCAGCGGATCGTCGCTGCCCACTATGGCCAGCGCCCGGTGATCTATGCCACCGTCGATTTCTTTGCCGACAATGATCTGGGGCAGTTGCGGGGTGAGGAATTCTGGCTGCGCTCTGTCGCAGCACAGCCATCGGTCACCTATCCCGGCCAGCGCTGGACCTTCTGGCAATTCAGCGCCACCGGGCTGGTTCCCGGCGTGGCGCAGGAGACCGACCGCAATGCGTTCAACGGGTCAAAGGCGGACTGGGCGGCGTGGCTGGCCGCGCGGCGGCAATAGCCGGGTACCAAGGGCTACTAGAGTTTGTCGGGCGCTTCTATCTGCGTCGGACCGACTCTAGCCGGTGGGCTTGACGAGGTTGGCCGGGTATCCCGGCGCGTCTCACCCCGGGGAGGTCAAAGAAGGAAGGCGGATGAAAATCTTCGGGAGGAATTGCTTTGAGCAGTGGGGAAAAACGCCAAAAAGCATAATAACAACAGGGGAGTAATCCGCGTCCCACATTTCGCCAAGCCATTTATTCCAGACACTCACCCTGTCCACCTACGGGCTGCCAAAAACCGCGCCAACCGGTCGCCGGCGCAGGTCGGGCAGGTCGGCGTGAGGTTGTGCGGACCCGCTCGGCAAAGCCCGCGACGGTTCTGGAACCACTGCCAGCGCCGGAACACGGTGTTGGTCTGCGGCAAAGCGCGGGCGATTGCCCGACACCTGACCGGACCGCCTTGTTGGCCGAAAGCAGGCCGCTGCCAGCAGGTCAATGTCTTGCGCCCGGATGGTTCAGGCCTATCCGTCATGTGTCGGACCCCGCCCGGGGACCGGTATGCCGGGTGTTCTTATCACATCGGATGGATTGCTCTGCGCCCCGGGAAAGGCGCAATTTCGGCTTGTTGCACCGGAGCTGCGGCTCCTCAGATCAAGGACCAAAATCATGAACATGCGTCCCACCACGTCGATATCCCTTGCGGCGCTCGTCGGCTTTGCCCTTGCCGCACCGCTGGCGGCCACTGCGCAGGCGGTTCCGCTGAAGGAGGCCAAACTGAACATCGAGCACAATGCCACCGCCAATGACACCGGCTATCAGGGGGCCATCGACAGCGAAGGCTGGGGCGGGTTGACCGTCACCGGACCGGGCGGTGTGGTGCTGGAACTGAAACCCCAGGGCGAACTGGCGACGCTTGGCATGACGGAACTGTTCTTTGAAACTGTCGAGCCGGAAAATGCCGAAGTGCCGATTGCCAACATGCTGGCGATCATGCCCGAAGGCGATTACGTGATCGAAGGTCCGGTGGTGGAAAGCCTCGGCGGCGGCAGCACGTCGGGAACCGCGTGGCTGACCCATGTCATTCCGGCAGGTGCCGTGCTGATGACACCGGTCGAGGGCAGCACGGTTCCGGTCGCTGACCTGCTGGTATCCTGGGGTGCGGTTACCGAAACCATCACCGGCGAGCCGGTTACCATCATCGCCTATGAGCTGATCATCGAGAAAATCGGCGATCCCAACAAGCACATGATCGGCAAACCATCGTCGCTGAGCATGCATCTGCGGCCTTCGGTGACCGAGATCACCATTTCGGCCGCGTTCTTTGAAGCCGCAACCGAATATGATTGGGAGGTTCTCGCGGTCGAGGAAAGCGGCAACCAGACGCTGGCTTCGGGCAAATTCGCCACCGAGTAAGACATGAAACGATCAGCGACGCTCCGGACCCTGGTCCGGAGCGTCGCACAAGGCATTGAATGCATGAGGTTCGCGGCAGGCGCGCCGGGATGCCATGCTACCGCGAGCTAAGTCGCCCCCGCCAGCGTCAGCATCAGCTTGCTCAGGATCACCGAACGCCGCACCACCCCGGTGGGCAGGCCCGCATCATCGACCTTTATCAGCGCATCGACCCCGTCATCCTGCATCTGTTGCAGCGCCTGGGTATTGGTGGTTTCCGCCGTCACGCGACCTTTGGTCAGCAGCACCAGCCCCGCCAGTTCGTCGATGTTTCCCAACCCGATCGCATCCACCAGCCTTTGGCCGGTGCCCATTTCATCCACCACCGCCAGCACCGATTGACCACTGGCAGAGGCTACGAAGCCGCCGCTTTGACCGTCCACGAAAATTACGGTCAGGTCCGGGTCATAGGCCATGAAGGCACGCACATACTGGGCAATCACCGTCGGCTGGTAATATCCCTGACGGCCAAGCTGCAGCGATACCGCCAGCGGGCGACCGACCGTCAAACCATCACGGATCGCCGGAATATCCCCGGCGCTGCCTTTCTGGATCACATCGATGGTCTGCGCCTCGGCAACCAGATCGGTTGGCTGCACCCTGGCGGCGGCGATCTGGCGAAACTCGATGCCCCAGCCCCCGGGCAGGGCAATCTTGGCGACAAAGCCAGAGGCAACGCCATAGGCGGCAAAGGGCAGCAGTGCCACCACCAGAAATCCGACGGAATCGGTGATCTGGTAGCGCTTCAGCAGCCAGGCCACCAGAACCGCCAGCGCAAATACGGCAACGGCAATGGCCAGTGCACCGGTATCCAAAGTGTCCAGCATCGCCATACCCACTGTTGTCCTGCCGCAACCCTATGACAGGAAGGGTCTTGCTGGAAACAGCAATTCAGCCCTTCCCGCCCCGCCCCGGAACCTGCCCCTGCCAAGGCGAGGGTGATCCGGGGCGGCGGCCCTTCCCCGGGAACCTTGAGACTCGGGGCCCCGGATCAAGTCCGGGGCGGCGCGGGAACGGGTTCACGGCCAGCACTCGGTTTCCCCTCACCCATCCGCCCTGATCCGCGCGTTTGCCGGGTCAAACGGGCTGTCTTCAACCACGACTGCATCCCACAACTCGCGGTTCATCCGCACCTTCAGCTTGGTGCCCACTTCGGCCAGATCGGGGCGCACATAGCCCATGCCGATCTGTTTGCCGAAAGCGACGGAATAGCCGCCAGAGGTCAGGCGGCCGATTTTCTCGCCATTGTGCAGCAGGGCTTCCTTGCCCCAGGGGTCGGTGTCGGCGGGGCCGTCGATCAACAGGGTGCAGCATTTGGAGCGGATGCCCAGCGCCAGCATCGCCGCCTTGCCCTGAAAGTCTTTTTTCAGGTCGACAAACCGGTCCAGCGCCGCCTCCAGCGGCGACGCATCGCGGCCCAGTTCATTCCCGAACGCCCGATAGGATTTCTCCTGCCGCAGCCAGTTCTGCGCCCGTGCGCCGACCAGTTTCATTCCGTGTCTGGCACCGGCGGCCAAAAGCTGGTCCCACAGATAGCGCTGCATTTCGATCGGGTGGTGCAATTCCCAGCCCAGTTCGCCGGTATAGGCGACGCGGATGGCATTCACCGGACACATGCCCAGCTCGATCCGCCGCGCCGACAGCCAGGGGAAGCGTTTGTTCGACAGTGCGGTTGCGGGGTCGGCGTCGCGGATCAGTTCGGCGAGGATCTTGCGGCTGTTCGGGCCAGCAAGGGCGAAAACGCCCCATTGGGTGGTGACATCATGGATGTCGACATACCCGCCGCCACGCCCGATGAAATCCTCGGCGGCCTTGCGCAGATAGTCGGCGTCATAGGCGGTCCATGCCCCGGCGGAGACAAGGTAATAGTCCGTCTCGCCGTTGCGCACGATGGTATATTCGGTGCGGGTGGTGCCTTGGGGTGTCAGCGCATAGGTCAGGTTGATCCGGCCGACGCGTGGCAAAGCGTTGCAGGTGAACCAGTCAAGGAACGCCGTCGCCCCCGGCCCGCGGACGATGTGTTTGGTAAAGGCGGTGGCGTCGATCAGACCGGCGGTTTCGCGGATGGCTTTCGCCTCCTCCACCGCATAGCGCCACCAGCCTCCCCGGCGGAAGCTGCGGGCGTTGTGGTCGAAATCCTCTGGTGCGTTCAGCGGCCCGTAATAGATCGGACGTTCCCAGCCGTTGACCTGACCGAACTGGGCCCCAAGCGCCTTCTGCCGGTCGTAAACCGGGGCGGTGCGCAGCGGGCGGGCGGCTTCGCGTTCCTCGTCGGGGTGGTGCAGGACAAAGACGTGGTCATAGCATTCCTCGTTCTTGCGCGCGGCATAGTCGGTGGTGATCCAGCCGCCGAACCGTTTGGGGTCAAGCGAGGCCATATCAATCTCGGCTTCGCCATTGACCATCATCTGGGCGAGGTAGTGGCCGGCACCACCGGCTGCGGTGATGCCGAACGAAAAGCCTTCGGCCAGCCACATGTTGCGCAAACCCGGGGCAGGGCCGACCAGCGGGTTGCCATCGGGGGTATAGCAGATCGGGCCGTTGAAATCGTCTTTCAGCCCCACGGTCTCCGAAGACGGAATGCGGTGGATGAACGACAGGTATTCCTGTTCGATCCGTTCCAGATCCAGCGGGAACAGGTCAGCGCGGAAGGCGGCAGGGACATCATAGCGGAACCGCGCCGGGGCACCCTTTTCATAAGGGCCCAGAATCCAGCCGCCGCGTTCTTCGCGGACATACCATTTGGCATCGGCATCGCGCAGCACCGGGTGCTGCGGCTGGGTTTTGCGGTATTCCAACAGCATCGGGTCGGGTTCGGTGACGATGTACTGATGTTCGACCGGAATCGCGGGGATACGGATCCCCAGCAGTTTCGCCGTGCGTTGGGCATGGTTGCCAGTGGCTGTCACCACATGTTCGGCGTGAATCTCGAACCGGTCATCGGATGGCACCAGATTGCCGCCCTGTTCCACCATGCGGGTGCAAGACACCACCCATTCGCTGCCGGTCCAGCGGTAGCCATCGACCTGCACCTTGCGTTCAAAGGTCGCGCCAAACTGCCGCGCGCCCTTGGCCATCGCCTGCGTCACATCGGCGGGGTTTATGTAGCCGTCTTGCGGGTGATAAAGCGCCCCCAACAGATCCTCGGTGCGCACCAATGGCCAGCGGTCCTTGATCTCTTTCGGCGACAGAAACTCGTGATAGACCCCGGCGGTTTCCGCCACCGAGGAATAGAGCATATATTCATCCATCCGCTCGGCCCGCTGCGCCATCCGCAGGTTGCCGACGACATAGAAGCCGGGGTTCAGACCGGTTTCCGCCTCCAGCCCCTTGTAGAAATCGACCGAATATTTGTGGATATGGGTGGTGGCGTAGCCCATGTTGAACAGCGGCAACAGGCCTGCGGCATGCCAGGTAGAGCCAGAGGTCAGTTCATCACGTTCGACCAGCATGGTGTCCCAACCCGCGCGGGCCAGGTGATAGGCTATCCCGGTTCCCACGGCACCACCGCCGACAACAAGAGCTTTGACATGGGTCTTCATCGGGCGGCCTCCTTGAATGGCTTGCCCCTACATGCCTGATTGGCAGGGTGTGGGGCAAGTCCACCCGACCATTGGCAGCGAAAAACGACATGGGGGGTGATGACCTGTGCCGGTGGCGACATGGGTTGGTCAGACGGCCGCGCCAGCCAGCATAAAGTTGCCGGTCGATACCGGGTGAAGCGGCGCAGGCAGAGATTTTGATTGGCCTGTTCCGACCCGCCCATGCTAGAAATCCGGCATGACATTCACCGCCCCCATAACGATCGCAGCCCTTGTGCTGAACCTGTTTTCCAATGTCGGAATTGCCCCACCCGGCCCCGAAAGGATCGACAATCTGACCCTGGTGCGTGGCGGTGCCACGGGCCGGATCACCGCCGATTTTGCGCAGGTGGCGTATTTTCCGAACCTGAAATCCAAGGTGGGATTTGCCTCGAACCTGAAGGAAGCCGCCATCACCGACACCGGGCGGTTTCTGGATGAAATCGGGCCGGGGTTGATGTGCAGCAACCTGGAGTTTGACCATTGGTTCAAATGGGGAAGCGAGCCGGTTGCAGCGCTTTCAGAGGAATATGCAACCCCGGGTGATGCCTCAACCCGGCCCGTCGCGACCAGTTCCGAACCGTCCAAATGGATGTGGAAGCATGAACAGATGCTGGGCGATCTGAATATCGCCATGTTATTCCAGCTGACCGGTGCCCCGGCGCAGTTTCAGGTGAAACAGACCGGCAAAGGGGCAAGACACCCGGCACCCACCGATATCGAAGCCGCCGCTGCGTTCATTGGCGATTGGGTTTCCGCCACCTTTCACCCCTATCCGGTGCTGTGGTCATTGTGGAACGAGCCCGGCCATGTGCTGGCGTCGGTGGAACGGCTTCAAGACGTGACCGGAGAAGTTTTCCTTGCCAAAGAATCCAAAGCCGATTTTGAATTGCGCGAAACGGCGCAGCGTGGCCTTGCTGCCGCAACCATCGCCGAAATCTTCGCCCGCTATCAAGACAGGATGGCCCTGACCTTGTCCCCCCTCAGTCAGGTCGGACTGTCGAGTTTCCTGGCTGCGGACTTCAGGGCGCATGTATTGACCCCGAACGGCAACGTTTTCTTCAAAGAGGTGTTTGACACGATGGCGGCGTCCTATCCCGATACGCCGGTTGATTTTCTGTCGTTCAACTCTTTCTCTGACGGGTGGCGGGCTTCGCTGGTCGGAGTCCGGGCGGTTCTGGGAAACCGGCCTGATTTCGGGCCGGTCATCCTGACGCAATATGCGCCTTTGGCGCTGGTGTGGAACGACGACGGCAGCAAGCGAAACGGGTCAATTCTTGCGACACCGCTGGAAGTATCGACAGATATGTTGACCGATCTGGCACAGATGCAGCGCGCCACTGATCTGCAACATGCCTGCATGTCCTACTGGGTATCGGGGCCCTATGGCTTTCTGTCGGACAAGGGCAAGATGGTGCCCCGGGTGCGCTACGAGGTGATCCGGCTGTTTGCCAGATTGCCGATCCTGCAGACGGTGCTGGATTTCGGCGGGTCTGATCTGGCGGCGCAGGGGTTGCACGGCTTGGCCGGGATCAATGCCGGCAAGGCTGCGGTGCTGCTGTGGAACCAGGGCGATGACACACTGACGGTTGGCCTTGATCTGGCCGGGTTGCCAGCCGGTTTGGCGCAGGACGGGGGTGCCAGCCTGTCGATCCTCACCGAAGACAGTGACGGGGTTGAAACCGCGCGCTATTCCGGCGACGATCTGACCCTGCCACCGCATGCCGTTGCGCTGGTGGAAGTCACCGGCAGCGCCGCAGACCCGCTGCTGCGTCGCAACCCGATCAGGGCCGATGACGGCACCACGATGTTTCTGGCAACCCGGTCGTTTCCCGACCGGGTACCTGCGGCCTGTGGGCCAAACGAGGCCTTGCCCAAGGTCAAGGGCTGCGCCGCCAATACCGGCACCTATGGCTTTTACGATGCGGTGCGGGGTGTGGCCTATCTGGGTATCGGGCAGGGCCAGACCCCGGCGCGGGTGACCGCCAGTTATCAGTCGCTGCCTGCGACGCTCCATGCCGCTGTCACTGCCTATCCGGCGGGGCAGGTTGATCTGTCGGTGGCTTTTGCCACCTGTGGCAAGGAGGTTCAGGGGTCCTCGCAAGGCGGCGTTCTGGCGCTGGATCTGACGGCAGTTTCCGACGATTGCCGGGTCGATCAACCGGCCACGGTGACGATGAGCCTGTCAGGTGCGCCGGTGGGCAGTCAGGCCGAGATTTACCTGTCGTCTGACCCTGCCGAGGCACAGGCGCTGGCCACCCCATCGGTTCCGGCACCAACAGGCGCGTTGCCATCGGTTGAAGAGGGGCTGGTGGTTCCGGCTTACAATACAGACTGAAGCCGGATGGTGTGCCGCCCCTCACAGCATCCCCGGCACCACCTGATCCGGCGGGCGGTGGCCGTCGGCGAAGGTCTTGATGTTCACAATCACCTTTTCGCCCATTTCCACCCGGCCTTCGACAGTGGCTGATCCCATATGCGGCAACAGCACCACATTGGGCAATTCGCGCAGGCGGGGGTTGATCTCCTTGCGGCGTTCAAACACATCGAGGCCCGCCCCGGCGATTTCCCCGGCGCGCAGCATCCGGGTCAGCGCATTTTCATCCACCACTTCGCCGCGCGAGGTGTTGACGATGACGGCCGAGGGTTTCATCAGCTTCAGCCGCCGGGCATTCATCAGATGGAACGTGGCGGGGGTATGCGGGCAGTTGACTGACAGGATATCGACCCGGGCAATCATCTGATCCAGACTTTCCCACCAGGTCGCTTCCAACTCTGCCTCGACCTCGGGGCGCAGGCGTTTGCGGTTGTGATAATGGATCTGCATGCCAAAGGCGCGGGCGCGCCGTGCCACCGCCTGACCGATCCGCCCCATCCCCAGGATCCCCAGGCGGCGACCGCCGATGCGGCCCCCCAAATTGGCCATCGGCGACCAGCCCTCCCAGTTGCCACCCTGCATCAGTGCCAGGCCTTCGGGGATGCGGCGGGTGACCGCCAGAATCAGCGCCAGCGCCATGTCGGCGGTGTCTTCGGTCACCACACCGGGGGTGTTACTGACCAGAATGCCATGCTGGCGGGCGGTGGTGACATCAATGTGATCGAAGCCGGCGCCATAATTGGCGATCAGTTTCAGCCGTGGCCCCGCCTGTGCCAGCAGGCTGGCGTCGATCTGGTCGGTGATGGTCGGGACC
>JAYTDA010000052.1:0-2232 GCA_043736155.1 Paracoccaceae bacterium
GCATCTGCGCTGTTGGCGCTGGGCTATTCGGGCTGGGGGCCGGGGCAATTGGAGGCAGAGATTGGCCGCAATGATTGGCTGACGTCGACGGCTTCGGCAGAATTGATCTTTTCGCCTGATGATGGTGGAAAATGGACCGGGGCGCTGCGCGGAATGGGCATTGATCCGGTGGCGCTGTCATCGGTGGCGGGCCGAGCGTAGATTTTTAGGCAAAAATCTAGCGCAAATTTTTTTGAAAAATTCGGGGTGCGGTTTTGAAAATATGCGCCCGTCGCTGGCGTTGGGCCTCCGGCGGGGATATTTGGGCCAAAATGAAATTGGTTATTCGCCGTATGGAATCCAGATGGTTTTCACCTCAGTGGCTTGGCGCAAGAAGGTTTGGCCTTCGCCATTTGGCCCATACCAATCGCGGGCTTTGCCGTTGTTCACCCATGTGCGTTTGATGTTGCTGGCGGCTTCGCGTTCCACCGTGGCGGAAAGGTTGGTGGAGCTGAAGCACCAGACCGCATCTATATCCATGTGGCCTGCAAGTGGTTTGGCGAGGTCGGCGTGGGAGCCGGTGACGATATTGACGACGCCCGGCGGCAGGTCAGAAGTTTCTAAGACTTGATAGAAATCGGTAGCGGCCAGCGGATAAGGGTCGGATGGCACCAGCACGCAGGTGTTGCCCATGGCGATGGCGGGGGCCATGAGCGAGATCAGGCCTAGAAGCGGGGTATCATCAGGGCAAAGTGCACCGATCACACCGCAGGGTTCGTTCATGGCCAAGGCCACGCCGCGGATGGGGACGGATTTGGCAGCGCCATCGAATTTGTCGGCCCAAGCGGCGTAGGTGAAGAGGCGGGAGATGGCGGCCTCGACTTCCTGGTCGCCGGGTTTGCCGGTGAGGTCAGACAAGCGCTTGGCGAATTCCGGGGTGCGAGCGGACAGGTTTTCGGCGATGTAGAACAGAATTTGCGCGCGGGCATGGGCAGTGGTACTTGCCCAGCCTTTGGCGGATTGTGCGGCCTCCACCGCGTTGCGGATGTCTTTGCGGTTGCCAATGCCAGCGTGGCCCAGAAGTTTACCCTTTGGCGACCAGAAAGCGCGGGAATAGCCGCCGTCGGGGCGCAGCTGTTTGCCGCCGATGAAGAGTTTGGCAGTACGGTCTAATCCATGGGTTTCGGGGGTGGCGGGTTCCGGGAAGGCGGTAATTTGTTTCAGGGGTTTGGCGGTGGCGGTGGGTTTGAGGTAGGCTTGCAGGCCTTCCCACCCACCTTCACGCCCGAAACCGCTTTCGCGCACGCCGCCGAAGGCTGCGGCGGCGTCAAAGAGGTTGCTGGCGTTCACCCAGACCACGCCGGATTTGATCTTTGGGGCCACGTCGAGGGCGAGGTTGATGTTTTCGGTCCAGACTGTTGCGGCAAGGCCGTAGCGGGTGTTGTTGGCAAGATCGACGGCCTCGGAAGGGGTGCGGAAAGTCATCGAGACGAGGACCGGGCCGAAGATTTCTTCCTGCATCAAGGTTGATGCGGCAGAGAGGCCGGTGATCAGGGTGGGGGGGTAGAAGCAGCCCGGCGGCCAGGGGGTGGCGGCGGTGTGGTGTTCGCCTTCGGGGTTGGCTTTGATCAGGGCGGTAACAGCGGCCAGTTGAATGGGGTCTACCAAAGCGCCTATGTCTATGCACTTATCCAAAGGGTCGCCGATGCGTAACCCGTCCATCCTGCGTTTGAGTTTTTCGTAGAAACGTGGGGCTACTCCTTCCTGCACCAGAAGGCGGGAACCGGCGCAGCAGACCTCGCCTTGGTTGAACCAGATGGCATCGACGAGACCTTCAACGGCTGAGTCGAGATCAGCATCGTCGAACACGATGTAGGGGGATTTGCCGCCGAGTTCGAGCGTGAGGGCTTTGCCGGTGCCTGCGGTTGCGGCACGGATTTTGCGGCCCACGGCAGTGGACCCGGTGAAGGCAATTTTGTCGATATCGGGGTGGTTGACGATGTGCTCGCCCGTGATGCCATCGCCGGTGACAATGTTCAGCACACCCTTTGGCAGGCCCGCCTCGCGCGTGAGGTCGGCGAACAGCAGGGCGGTGAGCGGGGTGTATTCGGCGGGTTTGAGGACGACAGTGTTGCCAGCAGCCAGGGCAGGGGCGACTTTCCATGCCAGCATCAGCAGCGGGAAATTCCACGGGATGACCGCGCCGCAGACGCCGAGGGGGGACATATCGGGCATCTCGGACGAGAGAAGCTG
>JAYTDA010000053.1:0-13092 GCA_043736155.1 Paracoccaceae bacterium
CAACGGCGGCAAGATCGTTGAACATGAATACTGGGGCGTCAAGACGATGGCCTACAAGATCAACAAGAACCGCAAGGGCCACTATGCCTTTTTGCGCTCCGATGCCCCGGCACCGGCGGTGCAGGAAATGGAACGCCTGATGCGCCTGCATGACGATGTCGTGCGCTGTCTGACCATCAAGGTCGAAAAGCACGGTGAAGGCGTGTCGGTGCAGATGCAAAAGCGCGATGACCGTGGCGAGCGTGGCGACCGGCCGGACCGTGGCTTTGGCGACCGCCCGGAACGTTCGTCGTTTGGCGGCGATCGCGGCAGCTTTGGCGGCGACCGTGGGGATCGCGGCGGGGATCGTGGTGGTGAACGCAGCGGCGGTGGCGGTGGCTTCGGCGCCGACCGTCGTCGTTGATCTGGGCAAAAGGAACCTGACAGATGGCTACCAAACCGTTTTTCCGCCGCCGCAAGGTTTGCCCGTTCTCGGGCGATAATGCACCGGCAATCGACTACAAGGACACACGCCTGTTGCAGCGCTACATTTCCGAGCGCGGCAAGATCGTGCCGTCGCGCATCACCGCCGTTTCGGCAATCAAGCAGCGAGAGCTGGCCCGCGCGATCAAACGCGCCCGCTTCCTTGCCCTGCTGCCCTATGCCGTGAAATAAGGAGACCACCATGAAAGTCATCCTTCTGGAACGCGTGGCCAAACTGGGCCAAATGGGCGATGTCGTGAACGTCAAGGACGGGCACGGTCGCAACTTCCTGTTGCCGCAAGGCAAGGCGCTTCGGGCCACCGAAGCCAACATCAAGCAGTTTGAAACCCGCAAGGTTCAACTGGAAGCCCGCAACCTCGAAACCAAGTCAGAGGCGGATGCCTCGGCGGCCACGCTGAATGGCCAGATTTTCGTGGTGATCCGTTCGGCATCCGACGCCGGGGCGCTGTATGGCTCTGTCACCACGCGTGACGCCGCCGAAGCGGCCACCGAAGGCGGCTTCTCGGTGTCACGGATGCAAGTGGTGCTGGACCGCCCGATCAAGGACCTGGGGCTGCACACCGTGTCGGTGGTGCTGCACCCCGAGGTGACCGCCAAGATCACCCTGAACGTCGCCCGTTCCAATGACGAAGCAGCACTGCAGGCCGCCGGCAAGTCGATCCAGGAACTGGCTGCCGAGGCGGAAGCCGCAGCAGAGTTTGAAATCGCCGAACTGTTCGACGATATCGGCGCTGCCAACGATTTCGACCCGCGCAACGAACGCTGAGTTAGAACGCCGAAACCCGCGCAAAGGGCAACCTTTGCGCGGGTTTTTTGTGCCTTTTGCCATGTTCTACACAGCATTTTAGTGTTGAACATGCTTGACACTTGATACTTGGTACAGTGTGTTCTACATTTCGTAGGAATGTAGAACACAGCATGCAAGACAGACACTCTTCCATCGCCCACGCGGCCTATATCGACCTGTTGAACCTGCTGCGAGATGAGCAGGTATCAAAAATTCAAGGGACACCCCGCCTCGAAAAGCGAAATGGCAAACGCTATTGGTACGACACTTTTCGCGTCGGAACCTCCGTCAAAAAGCGCTACATCGGCGAGGATACACCCGAACTGGCCGACCGGATCGCCCGGCAAAACCAGTTGGTCCGCGATCAGGCCTTTGCCACCGAACACCGCACGAAACTGGTCCGCACCCTGCGTGCGCAGGGTATTCAGGCCATGGAGGCCTCGGTTGGTTCGCTTTTGTCCGCCATGGAACAGGCCGGGGCATTCCGGCTGGGGGCGACCATCATCGGCACCTATGCCTTTCGCATGTACGAAGGCGAGTTGGGCCTGCCGCTGCGTCAGGCCGACACCACCCAGACCAACGACATCGACATCGCCCAATTCGAACGCCTGTCGCTCTCCCTCGCCCTCAACGACACCGTGGAACCTTCCCTCGCCACCACTTTCAAGGATTTCGACTTCGCCCCCGTCCCCGCCCTGTTTTCCCGCTCTCACTGGCGCTGGCGGCAGACCAAGTCGCAGACAATGGTCGAATTTCTGACCCCCTCTTTCCGCTCCGAAGAGGATATTCGTGAACTGCCCGCACTCGGGGTCGCGGCGCAATCGCTCCACTTCCTCAACTTCCTGATCGCCGAACCGATCAAGGCCGCCGCCCTGTATCGCTCCGGCGTCCTTGTGCAGATCCCCCGGCCCGAAGCCTATGCCATCCACAAACTGATTGTCGCCAACCGCCGCACCGGTGACACAAGGCTGAAAGCCGTCAAAGACCGGCAACAGGCCGCCCTGCTGATCCGCGCCCTAGCCGAGGATCGCCCCGCCGACCTGAAAGACGCCTATGATGATGCCATGGCGCGCGGCGAGAAGTGGCGCGACCACATAGGTGCCAGCTTAACCCGAATGCCCGAAAGCGCCGCCCTGATCGCCGCACTTTAACCGTTGCGGGGCGCAAACCGGCCAGCGCCTCCCCGTGACTGACGTACTCCTTCACAATCCGCGCCAGCGCAACCCGGCGCGGCTTTCCGGTTGCGGCAAACCCTTGCCACAAACCGCCACACCGAAAAATCTGCTGACACCAACCCCGCTTTTTGCGCTATCATGCTGCAACACAGTTTGCACAGGCTGGTGTCCGACTTCAGCAGGCGCGGATTTTCAGCCCCCTGCGCCCTTCCGACCGACTTGGTACCCAACTTCACAGTCAATCAGCAGACCCAATGACATTCAGGAGGAACCGATGGCTTTGAACCCGATTACCGGCGATGACAATTTCAACAATCTGTTCGGCACCGTGCTTGCAGATCTGATCAAGGGTCTGGGGGGCAATGATGCGATCAGTGGCAACCTGGGTGATGACCGCGCCTTTGGCGGCGGCGGCGACGATTATGTGTTTGGCAACGCAGGGGATGACCGGGTCTATGGCGGGTCCGGCAATGATGTTGTCAGCGGCGGCGACGGCGATGATCTGGCCTATGGCGGCGACGGCGATGACAGCATCGTTGCGGTGAACGGAAATGACACGATGTATGGCGGCGCCGGAAATGATGACATTTTCGGCGGGTTCGGCCCCTCCGCAGGCACTCAGCTGATGTTTGGCGGCGTCGGAGACGACCTTTTGCGGTTTGGCACCGGCCAGACCGGCATTGCCGATGGCGGTGCCGGAACCGATACGGTTTCGGTCTATTGGTATGACACTGCAGCCTATCTGAGCAATGTCACCATTACCCTGGCGGGTCCGCTGCCTGGGGCCATTGTGGGTGGCAATGCCATCGCCTTTGCCAGCATCGAACGTCTGGTGGCCAATACCATCGGCGGCGATGATACCGTGATCGGCGGCAATCTGGATGATGAGATCCATGTCCACCTCGGAGCCAATACCGTGCTTGGCCTTGGCGGTGATGACCTGATCGGCTATCTGGCATCACAGGCCAATGTGATTGATGCCGGTGACGGTAACGACACCATCCGCATTGCTTCAGCCCATCAGGGGCCAACCCTGCTGGTGGTCAATGGCACCTCTGCCACCGACGGCTTTGGCAGCACCCTGCTGAACGCCGAGAATTTCGAGGTGGATGGCGGTTTCCTGAACGATGTCGCCCTGTTCGGCGCCGGGAACGACCTGTTTGATGGCAGCCGTGGCGATGACCGCGCCGACGGCAACGATGGCTCCGACAGCCTGCGCGGCGGTAATGGCAATGACCTGCTCAGCGGTGGCACCGGCGATGACAAGATCAAGGGCGGCGATGACGATGATGCGCTGGATGGTGGCGACGGCAATGACACCCTGGAGGGCGGCGACGGCACCGATGTGCTGATCGGCGGTCTGGGGGCAGATGATTTCCGCCTGACCCGGACCGACACCAGCCAGACCTTCATTGCCGATTTCACCGGTGGCACCGACCGGCTGCTGATCGGGATTAGCAAGACCGGGGTTGTCACCGATATCAGCGGGCCGCTTGATCCGGCGCTGTTCAATCTGGATGCCGCAGTCGGCAGCTTTGCCCAGTTCGTGTTCATCGACGACTTTGGGCCCCTGTCGCGACTGGTCTATGACGTCAACGGCGATGTCGCCGGTGGGGAACAGATCTTCTGCCAGTTCACCGGCCCGGTGACTCTGACTGCCGCCGATATCTTCATGGTCTGAAACGCGTATGCCGCCCGATCCTGTGGCGCCCGGTGCGCCTTTGGTCCTGCTGATCTGACGCGCCACCCCCCGGGCACCATGCAAAAGGGGCTGCCCGACCGGGCAGCCCCTTACTTGACCCTGAGGGAAAGCCTCACATCTCGTCGAGTGCCGCAATCGCCTTTTGCAGATCGTCCTTGCTGGATGCCTTGTCGGTCACCGAGGCGGCGGCAAAGATATGGTCAACCACCTTGTCTTCAAAGATCGGGGCCCGCAGTTGCTGCTGCATCGCCGGGTTGTTCTTGACGAAGTCAAAGAACGCCCGCTCCTTCCCCGGATATTGCCGCGCCGCGCCCAGAACCGCCTGGGTCATTTCGGCGTCGGTCACCTGGATCTCGGCCTTGCGGCCCATTTCGGCCAGCACCAGTCCCAGCCGCACCCGGCGTTCTGCCAGCTTCAGATGCTCTTCGGTGATGTCGACGGCACCGTGGTTATGGTCATGCACATCGGGGTTTTCCTCGTGCCACAGCTGGTGGGCGATCTGCTGCGCCTCGGCATCCAGCAGCGCCGTCGGCAACTCGAACTTGACCAACCCGTCCAGATTGTCCAGCAGGGCACGCTTCAGCACCGACCGCGACGCCAATGTATATTCGGCTTCAAGCCGCTCGGTGATCTGGGCGCGCAACGCGGCCAGATCGTCGGCACCGAATTTCTTGGCCAGCTCGTCATCAACTTCGGCGGCTTTCGGAGCTTTCACTTCCTTCACGGTGCAATCGAACACGGCGGCTTTGCCTGCCAGGTTCTTGGCGTTATAGGTTTCCGGGAATGACACGCTGACAGCCAGTTCTTCGCCGGCCTTTGCCCCAACCAGCTGTTCTTCAAAGCCGGGAATGAAAGAGCCCGACCCAAGTTCCAGCGGGTAATCGGTGCCAGCGCCGCCTTCAAACGCGACACCATCGACCTTGCCCAGAAAGTCGATCAACACCTGATCACCGGTCTGCGCCTTGGCGCCTTTTTTCCGGGCTTCAAAATTCTTGGCCTGACCGGCCAGATTGGTCAGCGCCTCTTCCACCGCAGCCGGATCGGCGGCGACCACCAGACGGTCCAGCTTGATCTTGGTCAGGTCGATCTCGGGGATCGGCGGCAACAGTTCATAAGCCATGTCGACCACGACATCTTCGCCCTCTTTCCAGGCCTGATTGGTCATCTTGACCTCGGGCTGCATCGCGGGGCGGTCACCGGTGGCGTCAAAGTGGCCTTTCATCGCCTGGTCGATCGATTCCTGCATCGCATCGCCGATAACGCGGGGGCCGAACTGCTTGCGCAGCATCGCCATTGGCACCTTGCCCTTGCGAAAGCCCTTCATTTCGACCTCGGGCTGCGCCTCGATCAGTTTTTCCTGCACCTTGGCATCCAGCTCGGTTGCCGTCACCGTGATGGTGTAGCCGCGTTTCAGACCGTCGTTCAGGGTCTCGGTGACCTGCATTCTATCCGTTCCTTATGTTATCTGGTGCGGGTGGAGGGACTTGAACCCCCACGCCTCGCGGCGCCAGAACCTAAATCTGGTGCGTCTGCCAATTTCGCCACACCCGCATGTACCAAAGGCGGCGCGAGTTGCGCCGCCCCGAAATCCGCGCCTGTCTAACAAAGAGGCGCGCCGGATGCGAGCAGAAAATCGGCCCGCCACTACCCCTTTTGCACCCCGGCCCCAAAGCGGCAAAGTCCGCCGTCACCGCCCTCTCACCCCCCGGATACATCCGGTTTTCTGTCGAATTTCCCACGATCTGGCAGGATCGCTTGAAAAGGTCGAAAGGTTGCCTAACGCATCCCGGATCAGCGCACCGCAACCCCGGGCCGCCCGTAAGCGGTGACCCGCAGGGTGGCGTCGATGAACATCGGTTGGCCCTCGATCACCGCCTCGCGCACCGCGCGGTCGGCGGCAAAGCGCAGATCCACAGCCCCTGCCGCCCGCGCCAGATCGCCCGCCTCGGTGCGCAACGCCGCCTCTCCTGCCGCCAGTGCCACATCGCGGTCGCCAAACAGGGTGACTGCACCACAGGCATGCAAGGCAAACTGGCCGGGGCCGGGGCTGGTTACCTGGCCATCGGCATGCATCGAGATCTGCCCCACCACCGCCCCGATTGCATTGGCGACCCCGGCATGCTCCGGCAGGATCATCCGGGTGCCCAACCGCTGACCCACTGCACCGTAATAGGCGGGTGCCGAAGCCCCCAAACCAATCACCGGCACCCCAAGCCGCGCCGACAGCTCTACAATCCCCCGGTGCTGGTTCAATCCGGCGCGGGTCAGGGCATGGCGCGCCAGCAGCTCCGGCGGCTCGGCCCAGGCCTCGCCTTCTTCGTCAAACGCCGCTTCCAGCAGGCACTCGACGGTTTGCGCGGTCAACTGGTCGATGATCGCCGCTGCCAGCGCCTCTGGCCCGCTGGCGATCCGCTCGCCGCTGCCGCTGCGTTTGCGGGCAAACAGGGTCAGCGCCTTGTGCGCCGCCGCCCCATCCCATGCCGCCAGCCGCCCCAGCACATGGCTAGCATCCGACGGCGTGACGCCTGACAGCAGCACCAGCCCGCGCGCCACCAGCCGCGCCAGTGCCGCCTCTTCCATCCGCGACGCCGCAGCGCGTGCCAGTGGCACCGGCCCGGTCAGCCGCTCCCACACCGTCCTTTCGCGAGGGCTCAGCCCGGCTGCGGAATCGGGCAGCCGAAGCGGCAGCACAAAGCGGCCATCGTGTTCGCCCCCCACCTCGGCACTCAGCGCACGGTCCAGCGCCTGATGCACCATGGCGGGGTGGTCGCGCGCCAGCAGCGACACCGGGATCAGACGGCGCGGCCCCAGCCGCAGACCGGACCACAGGCCTGCGCTGGCCAGATGCACCTCGCTGTCGCCCCCCAGCCCGGTGGTGCGCATCGCCACCGCCTCGACCATGGTGCGAAACGCCCCGACCCGCGCCCCAAGAGGGTCGATCCTCGGCCGCCCGCCGCGCAACAATGCGACATCGGTGGTGGTGCCGCCAATGTCCGACACCAGAGCCAGTGATTCCCCGGTCAGCCAGCGCGCGCCTTCGATGCTGGCGGCGGGGCCGGACAGGATGGTTTCAATCGGGCGTTCGCGCGCCATCGCGGCAGAGATCAGCGCGCCATCACCGCGCACCACCATCAGGGGCGCATCAATGCCGATCGCCGCCAGATGGGCGCTGCAGCCGGCGATCAGCCGCTCGATCATCCCGATCAGCCGGGCGTTCAACACCGCCGTCAGTGCCCGTTTCGGCCCGTTCAGCCGGGCGCTCA
Source organism: Paracoccaceae bacterium (assembly GCA_043736155.1). Taxonomy (GTDB): domain Bacteria; phylum Pseudomonadota; class Alphaproteobacteria; order Rhodobacterales; family Rhodobacteraceae; genus JANNRR01. Next base: position 7,411 of record JAYTDA010000053.1, read on the forward strand.
ACTCATGGGCGCAGGTCACCGGTCGCCCGGTCAGGCGGATCAGATCGCGCGCGGCCAGTTCATGCGCGGGGTTGCGGCTGCCGAAACTGGCGGCAACCGCAAAGCCGGTGACATCGGGGGCGATCCGTGCCACCGCTGCCTCCAGACCGGCGACATCCAGCGGTGCCACTTCGCCGCCGGCATGGTTGTGCCCCCCTGCGACCAGAATCACCGGGTCGGTCCCCAGCGCCGCTGCCAACCCGCCGCGCGCCAGATCGCCCTCGGCAAAGCCGATGAACACCAGCGCCACCCGCCCGCCCTGCCCCTCGACCAGCGCATTGGTCGCCAGCGTGGTGGACAGCGACACCAGTGCCACATCGGATGCCGCCACCCCGGCCTCTGCCAGCGCCGCATCAATGGCACGGCCAATGCCCAGCGACAGATCCTCGCGCGTCGTCAGCGATTTCGCCGATGCCACCACCCGGTCAACCGAATCATTCAGCACCACCGCATCTGTATAGGTGCCGCCGGTATCCACCCCCAACAGAAACGCCATGCCCCGCCCTTTGCTGCCGCGATAAGGGTCTATCGCCCGAAGGGTGTGAGGGTGGCAATGGTTTTGTGCGCAATATCAAATGCTGGGACTTCCACACGGCGCCCGTTGTGGGCGGGTCGAACCGACTGCCCCGAGGACCTACGCCGCCCCGGACCCCGATCCGGGGCCTCGGGTCCACTGGGTGCGCCCTTTTGGTCGGGTCCCGGTTCGGGATCCGGGGCGGCGTGGAGAATGGCCGACAGGCTGCCATGCAGCGCGACTGGTTTCGCGGCAAACACCCCCCTCACCCTTTCCCCCGCCGCAAGTCCCGCGCACTGACCCCGAACCGCCGTTGAAACGCCCGGGCGAACGCGGATTGCGACGCGAAGCCACAGCGCAGCGCCACATCCTGCACCCTATGGCGGGTATCCACCACCATCCGCCGCGCCGCCTGCAACCGCAGGTTCAGCGCATAGGCCCCGGGGCCAACCCCCAGATCGGCGCGGAACAAGGCCTCCAGCCGCCGGACCGACAGACCGACTTGGGCGGCAATAGCGGCCACCCCTTCCGGCTCTTCCAACCCCGCTTCCATCCGCGCAATCGCCATTGTCACCCGGGGGTCGGCCAAAGGCCTGCGGCGCGGCACCATCTGCGGTTCCGCCGCTGGCCGTGCCTGATACAGAAACGACCCCGCCACCTGCAACGCCAAGGGTGCCCCCAACCGGCGCTCGATCAGATGCAGCATCAGGTCGGCGGCGGGGGCAGCCCCCCCGGCGGTAAAGCGGGCACCCGACAGCACGAACCGGTCCGGTACCACCTCCACCCCCGGCCAGGCAGCGGCAAAATCCTCCAGATCTTCCCAATGCACGGTGGCGCGGTGCCCCGCCAGCAACCCGGCCCGTGCCAGCACCCAGGCCCCGGCATCAATCCCGCCAACGGCGCGAAACCGCCCGGCGATCAGCCGCAACTGCCGGATCAGCCGCCGGTCCGCCATCTCTGCCTGCTGAAATCCCGCGACCACGATCAGCACATCCGCCCCCACCGCTGCTTTCACCCCGCCGACCGACGGCAGCTCGATCCCACAGGTCAGCGCCACCGCAGCGCCATCCGGTGACACCACGCGCCAGCGAAACGCCTCCTGCCCCAGATGCCGGTTGGCGCTCCGCATCGGGTCCAGCGTCGCCGCCACTTCCCAGATCGAGGCTTGCGGCAGCACCAGCAGCGCGATGTCCAGCGGATCTGACGAGGGCGCAAAGATTTCGGCGGTTTTCGTCATAACCGCTTCGTAATTGGTAAAACCACCCCCGGCAACCCCGCTATAGTCGCGCCAAACCGGGAGAGATCATGCCGCTGACCATGTCGAAAGAGGTGTTCATCACCTGTGCCGTTACCGGATCGGGTGCCACGCAAGGTCGCAGCCCGCATGTGCCGCGCAGCCCCGCGCAGATCGCAGAAAGCGCCATCGCAGCGGCAAAGGCGGGGGCTGCCATCGTGCATTGCCATGTGCATGACCCCGAAACCGGCAAACCGTCGCGCGATCCGGCCCTGTACCGGCAGGTCACCGACCTGATCCGCGCCTCCGACACCGATGTCGTGCTGAACCTGACCGCCGGAATGGGCGGCGACATGATCTTTGGCCCGGTGGAAAGCCCGCTGCCGCTTGGCCCCGGCACCGATATGGGCGGGGCCACCAATCGCCTCCTGCATGTCGCTGACTGCCTGCCCGAAATATGCACCCTCGACTGCGGCACGATGAATTTTGCCGAAGCCGATTATGTGATGACCAACACCCCCGGCATGCTGCGCGCCATGGGCCGGATGATGCGTGACCTTGGCGTGCTGCCCGAGATCGAGGCGTTCGACACCGGCCATCTGTGGTTTGCCAAGCAACTGGTGGCCGAAGGCGTGCTGAAATCCCCGGCGCTGGTGCAACTGTGCATGGGGGTGCCGTGGGGTGCGCCGAATGACCTCAATACGTATCTGGCGATGGTCAACAACGTGCCCGTCGACTGGACCTGGTCGGCCTTTTCGCTGGGCCGCGACCAGATGGCCTATGTCGCCGCTGCCGTGCTGGCGGGTGGCAACGTCCGGGTTGGGCTGGAGGATAATCTCTGGCTCGGCAAGGGGCAGCTGGCGACCAATGCGCAGTTGGTGGAGCGGGCAGTGGGGATCATTGAGGCAATGGGGGCTCGGGTTCTTGGTCCGGCAGAGGTGCGCCAGAGGCTGGGACTTCTGAAACGCGCACCCCGGCCGCAGTGACCATTATCTGCATGAAAGCTGCATAAAAGCTGCATAAAACCCACAAAGCCCGAGAACAGGAACGACCCATGACGAAAAAGGCAGCAATCATCGGCGGTGGCGTGATCGGCGGCGGTTGGGCGGCGCGGTTTCTGCTCAATGGCTGGAACGTCTCGGTGTTCGACCCCGACCTGCAGGCGGAGCGGAAAATCGGCGAAGTGCTGGCCAACGCCCGCGCCAGCCTCCCCGCGCTGTCGGATGTGCCAATGCCCGCCGAAGGGCAGCTGACCTTTGCCGGAACGATCACCGAAGCCATTGAAAACGCCGACTATATTCAGGAATCCGTCTCCGAACGCCTTGATCTGAAACACCGGGTCTTCGCCCAGATTCAACAATCCAGCCCCGATACCCTGATCGGCTCTTCAACGTCGGGCTTCAAACCCTCGCAATTGCAGGAAAATGCGGCAAACCCCGCGATGATCTTCGTGGCGCACCCGTTCAACCCGGTCTATCTTCTGCCGCTGGCAGAGGTGGTGCCAAGCCCGAAGTCCGACCCCCAAGTGATTGAAAATGCCAAGGAAATCTTGCGGAGCATCGGCATGTTCCCGCTGCATGTCCGCAAGGAGATCGACGCCCACATCGCCGACCGCTTTCTGGAAGCGGTCTGGCGCGAAGCCTTGTGGCTGGTCAAGGACGGGGTGGCGACCACCGAAGAGATTGACGAGGCGATCCGCATGGGTTTCGGCCTGCGCTGGGGCCAGATGGGCCTGTTTGAAACCTACCGGGTGGCGGGCGGCGAGGCCGGGATGAAACATTTCATGGCGCAGTTCGGCCCCTGCCTGACCTGGCCCTGGACCAAACTGATGGATGTCCCTGAATTCAATGACGAATTGGTCGATCTGATCGCCGGACAATCCGATGCCCAATCCGGCCACCACAGTATCCGCGAACTGGAACGCATCCGCGACAGCAACCTGATCGGCTTCCTGCGCGCCCTGAAAGACCGCGACTGGGGCGCGGGTAAAGTATTGAAAGACCACGACAATCGCTTGCGGGTTGCGGTGCTGGACCCTGCCTCGCCCCCCACCGGCCCGCTGGTACTGGCGCAAATGCAGGTGCTGCCGGGCTGGATCGACTATAACGGCCATATGACCGAGAGCCGCTATCTGTTCGCCGGATCAGAGACTTGCGATGCGTTCCTCAGGTTGATTGGTGCCGACCTCGCCTATGTGAAAGCCGGCCACAGCTACTATACCGCCGAAACCCATATCATGCATCTTGGCGAAGCCAAACTGGGCGACCGCCTGACCGGCACCCTGCAAATCCTCGGCTCCGACGAAAAGCGCATCCACCTGTTCACCCGCATCAGGAACGGATCTCAAGATGTTGCAACTGTGGAACAAATCCTGCTTCATGTCGATATAAAAGCTGGCAAGACAACCCCGGCACCCGATGCGATTCTCGTCAAACTCCGCCCCCTCACCGCCGCCCACGCCAGTCTTCCACGACCAGTCGGCGCAGGCCGCCACGTCGGCCAAAGGAAGCCATGATGCAGTTCGGTCTGAGCCAGGAACAGGAGATGATCGTCGCCACCGTCCGCGCATTCGTGGAAAACGAGATCTATCCCCATGAAAAGATGGTGGAAACGCTGGGGACTGTCCCTGCGGAACTCGGTGCAGAGATCAAGCGCAAGACGATTGAACTGGGCTTTTACGCCTGCAACTTCCCCGAAAGTGTTGGGGGTGCCGGTCTCAGCCATCTGGAATTTGCGCTGGTGGAACGCGAGTTGGGCCGGGGATCGATGGCGCTGAACCATTTCTTTGGCCGCCCGCAGAACATCCTGATGGCCTGCCAGGGCGACCAGATCGAGCGCTACCTGAAACCGGCGGTGCGCGGCGAGCGGATGGACGCCCTTGCCATGACGGAACCCGACGCCGGGTCCGACATCCGCAGCATGAAAACCACCGCGCGGCGCGACGGCGGCGACTGGGTGCTCAATGGCACCAAACACTTCATATCCGGCGCGGAACATGCTGATTTCGTAATTGTTTTCGCAGCGACAGGCGAAGAACAAGCCCGTATCCCGAAGAAAAAAATCACCACCTTTCTGGTTGACCGTGGCACCCAAGGCTTCACCATCCGCGAAGGCTACAGGTCGGTCAGCCACCGTGGTTACAAGAACATGATCCTCGAATTCGACACCTGCCGCCTGCCCGATGCCCAGGTGCTGGGCGAGGTTGACGGCGGCTTTGCCGTGATGAACGACTGGCTTTATGCCACCCGGATCACCGTCGCCACCATGGCCGTCGGCCGCGCCCGCCGGGTGTTCGACCTGATGCTGGCCTATGCCGCCAGCCGCAAACAGTTCGGCCAGCCGATCGGCAAGTTTCAGGGCGTCGGCTTTCAACTGGCGGATTCCATTACCGAGATTGACGCCGCCGACTGGCTGACCCTCGCCGCCGCCTGGAGGCTGGATCAGGGCCTGCCCGCCAACCGCGAGATTGCCAGCGCAAAACTCTATGCCAGCGAAATGCTCTCCCGTGTCACCGACCGCGCCATTCAGGTGCATGGCGGCATGGGTCTGATGGACGATCTGCCGCTGGAACGGTTCTGGCGCGATGCAAGGGTGGAACGGATCTGGGATGGCACCTCGGAAATCCAGCGCCACATCATCGCCCGCGACCTGTTGCGGCCCTTGGGTGCGTAAGCTTCAATGCCTCCGGCGGGGATATTTATGAACAGAAAATGTAACGATTTGTTATGCAATGTGCGGCACCTTTACCTAACGGTACAGGCGGGGACGCCGATGACCCTAACAGGAAATGGCACCTCGTTCCGGACTTCGGGGCGAGGTGTTATTACTCCTGGATCCAGCAAACATCTGTTTCCCTACATTTTCTGTTCGAAAGTATCCCGGGGGTCCGGGGGCA
>JAYTDA010000054.1:0-2479 GCA_043736155.1 Paracoccaceae bacterium
GATACTGACCAGATAGGCGGCGGTGCGCAAATCGGTCACGTCAGACCGCCCATGCCAGACCTCGCGCATCGCCTGATAGGCGGCGCGCATGGTGTCATCCAATCCGGACCGGACCAGCTCCAACTCGCCAGCACCGCGCAGATATTCGGCCTTGAACCCCGGTGACAGGGTCCAGCCCAAGCCTTTGTCGCTGCTCAGCTGTTCCAGCTCATTGATCAGCAGAGTATGGCGGGCCTCTTCGGCGCGGCGTTGCATCCGGCCAAAGCGGATGTGGCCCAGGTTCTTGACCCATTCGAAATAGGACACGGTGACGCCGCCGGCATTGGCATACATGTCGGGAATGATGACGGTGCCTTTTTCACGCAGAATGGCGTCGCCGCCTGCAGTGATCGGGCCATTGGCGGCCTCGACGATCAGGGGGGCTTTGATCCGGGCGGCGTTGCCCATGTGGATCACGCCCTCTAATGCCGCAGGGATCAGGATGTCGCAGTCAGCTTCCAGCATGGCGGGGCCGTCGGCGGTATAGGTGGCGTTGGGATAGCCTTTGACACCGCCGTGTTTGGCAATCCAGTCGCGGACCGCGTCGATATCAAGGCCGGTTTCGCTGTGCAGCGCGCCGTCGCGTTCGATGACGGCGGTGACAATCGCCCCATCTTCAGTGCTCAGGAACTTGGCGGCGTGGTAGCCGACATTGCCAAGGCCCTGCACAATGATCTTTTTGCCGTCGATGCCGCCGGACAGATTGGCAGCTTTCATATCCTCTTTATGCCGGAAAAATTCGCGCAAGGCATATTGGACCCCCCGGCCCGTCGCCTCGACCCGGCCCTGAATTCCACCTGCATTCAATGGCTTACCAGTCACACAGGCGGCGGCGTTGATATCGGTGGTGTTCATCCGGCGGTATTGATCGGCGATCCAGGCCATTTCACGCTCGCCCGTGCCCATGTCCGGGGCGGGCACGTTTTGCGATGGGTTGATCAGGTCGCGCTTGATCAGTTCATAGGCGAACCGGCGGGTGATTTGTTCCAGCTCGTGTTCTTCCCAGTCGCGGGGATTGATCCGCAAGCCACCTTTGGAGCCGCCAAACGGCGCATCGACCAGAGCGCATTTATAAGTCATCAGGGCTGCCAGCGCCTCGACCTCGTCCTGATTGACGCCCATGGAATAGCGGATGCCACCCTTGACCGGTTCGATATGTTCGGAATGCACGGCGCGGTAGCCGGTGAAGGTGTGGATACCCCCGCGCAGGCGCACACCGAAGCGGACGGTGTAAGTGGCGTTGCATACCCGGATTTTTTCCTCAAGCCCCGGCGACAGGTCCATCAGCGCCACGGCGCGGTTGAACATGATGTCCACGGATTCGCGAAAGCTGGGCTCGGTCGCGGCGGTTAGCGGCTTGGTCGGCATGATTGTCATCGGCGATTCTTCCATGATTCTCCCTTTCGCAGGGACGGGTTAATGACCGGACCGCCCCCTTGGTGCGACCCTAGTTCTGATTCGACGACAATCGGGATAAAAACCTAATTTTTTGCCAATTTGCGCCTTTGTTCCTGGTTCCAAAGGGGTGGCAGGACAAAGTCCTGCGGAAACAGTGTTTCCGGTTCGGCACCAGTGCCCGGTCAGCCCGCCATATCGCGGCCACGCCAAGGGATAATCCGCCCAAGTCGGCCTTGGGAACGCCCAAATTCAGCCACACAGTTCAGCCTAAATAACAAGGCGCGGAATCTGCGCGGGGACGTGAGCGGGTTGGCTATCTGGCCAGTGGGAATGCGGAAGGTTTGACATGCGGGTTATTCGGGACAGTGCCAAAGGCGCTATGATTGGTCGTGTGTTGGGACGTCTGCGCCGGTTCCGGCGGAATGAAGACGGCTCGATGATCATATTTACGCTGTTTCTGCTCATCATGATGCTGATGATCGGCGGCTTGGCGGTTGACCTGATGCGGTTTGAGACGAACCGGGCACGGTTGCAGGCCACGCTGGACCGCGCTGTTCTGGCCGCTGCCGACCTTGAACAAACACTGAACCCCGAACAGGTCGTGCGCGATTATTTCTTTAAAGCCGGCCTGCTGGACCAATTGCACAGCGTCGTCGTGACCCAAACCATCAACTCCCGGTCGGTTTCGGCCAGAGCCTCGATTAATGTGAACATGATGTTCATGGATATGCTGGGGATCGAACAGCTTGAGGCCCCTGCCGCCGGAGTGGCGCGGGAAACGGTTACAGATATCGAAATTGCACTGGTATTGGACATATCGGGCTCGATGGCCAGCAACAGCAAGATCCAGAATCTGCGGATTGCGGCGTCGAATTTTGTGCAGACGATGCTGGCCGGGGACGTAAACAACAAAATCTCGATCAGTATCGTGCCGTTCAATGCCCAAGTGAATATCGGCGCGCCGCTGCGGTCGCTTTATAACGTGACCGATCTGCACGGGATCGCCAATTCGAACTGTATCGACCTGCCGATCCCGGCTATC
>JAYTDA010000055.1:0-4907 GCA_043736155.1 Paracoccaceae bacterium
GCCGGAATGGTTGCGGAACTTTTTCGACTGGAACCCGCTGTTTCACACCATAGATCAGGCGCGCGGCGATATCTTCATCAACTACAACCCGCATTTCTCCAGTGTGACCTATCCGCTGTACGTGACACTGGTCTGTCTGATGATCGGCCTGATGGCCGAATTTTACACCCGGCAATTCGCCTCTGCCAGCTGGTCGGCGCGGGGGTAGGGTGGGGCAGCCGGGGCACAGACCGATGCCCAAGCCGCCAGATGCAGAAAACTTGTCACGTCCCTTTGATTTTTCCCCCGCACGGCCCACCTATGGGCGATGGCAACGGCTTGCAGCCCTGCCAGCCGGTCCTTATATACGCCGGGAAGCTGGGTGGGGGGATCACCCCCTGCCGTCAATTTGGGATCGGAGGGCAGAGGCCGCTTTCGGGTCTGCCGTTCCACAACATCGCCTAAGAAGAGGGTTTACACATGGCTAAAGTCATCGGGATCGACCTCGGGACCACCAACTCCTGCGTTGCCATCATGGATGGGTCGCAACCGCGCGTGATCGAAAATTCCGAAGGGGCGCGCACCACACCATCTATCGTCGGGTTCACCGAGAACGAACGCCTTGTTGGCCAGGCTGCCAAGCGGCAGGCTGTCACCAACCCGACCAACACGATCTTTGCCGTCAAGCGCCTGATCGGCCGCCGCATTGATGACCCGCTGGTCAACAAAGACCTGAAGAACATGCCCTATACCGTGGTCAACGGTGGCAACGGCGATGCCTGGGTCGAAGCGCGGGGCGAGAAATATTCGCCCAGCCAGGTATCGGCGATGATCCTGCAAAAGATGAAGGAAACCGCCGAGTCCTATCTGGGTGAAGAAGTCACCCAGGCCGTCATCACGGTTCCCGCCTATTTCAACGACGCCCAGCGGCAAGCCACCAAGGATGCCGGCAAGATCGCCGGTCTTGAGGTGCTGCGCATCATCAACGAACCCACCGCTGCGGCGCTGGCTTACGGCCTGGACAAGAAAGAAACCAAAACCATCGCGGTCTATGACCTTGGCGGCGGTACGTTCGACATCACCATTCTGGAGATTGACGACGGGTTGTTCGAGGTGAAATCCACCAACGGCGACACCTTCCTTGGTGGTGAAGATTTCGACATGCGCATCGTCAATTATCTGGCGGATGAGTTCAAGAAAGAGAACGGCGTTGATCTGACCAAGGACAAGATGGCGCTGCAACGGCTGAAGGAAGCGGCGGAAAAGGCCAAGATCGAGCTGTCATCAAGCCAGCAGACCGAGATCAACCAGCCGTTCATCAGCATGAATGCCAGCAATGGTACGCCCTTGCACATGGTGATGAAGCTGACCCGCGCCAAGCTGGAACAACTGGTCGGTGACCTGATCAAACGCACGATGAAGCCCTGTGAAGCCGCGCTGAAAGATGCTGGTCTGTCCAAGGGCGACATCGACGAAGTGGTGCTGGTCGGCGGTATGACCCGGATGCCGAAAGTGGTGGAAGAAGTCACCAAATTCTTCGGCAAAGAGCCGCACAAGGGTGTGAACCCGGATGAGGTGGTGGCATTGGGTGCCGCCATTCAGGCCGGAGTGCTGCAGGGCGACGTGAAAGACGTGGTGCTGCTGGATGTGACACCGCTGTCACTGGGGATCGAAACCCTGGGCGGTGTCTTTACCCGCCTGATCGACCGCAACACCACGATTCCAACCAAGAAGTCGCAGATCTTCTCGACCGCCGAGGATAATCAGAACGCCGTCACCATCCGCTGTTTCCAGGGCGAACGCGAAATGGCGGCAGACAACAAGATGCTGGGCCAGTTCAATCTGGAAGACATCCCGCCTGCCCCGCGTGGCATGCCGCAGATCGAGGTGACATTCGACATCGACGCCAACGGCATCGTGTCGGTCAACGCCAAGGACAAGGGCACCGGCAAGACCCAGCAGATCACCATTCAGGCCTCGGGTGGCCTGTCGGAAGACGAGATCGACAAGATGGTCAAGGATGCAGAGGCCAACGCCGATGCCGACAAGGCCCGCAAGGAACTGGTGGAAACCCGCAATCAGGCTGAAAGCCTGCTGCACTCCACCAAGAAGTCGATCGATGAGCATGGCGACAAGGTTGACCCCTCGACCGTCGAAGCCATTGAACTGGCGATGGGTGCGCTGGAAGAAACCCTGGAGAAAGATGACGCCGGCAAGATCAAGGGCGGCATCCAGAACCTGACCGAAGCGGCGATGCGGCTGGGCGAGGCGATCTACAAGGCCTCGGCGGCAGCCGAACAGGGCGGGGGCGGTGACGATGGCGACAGCCCGCGCGAGGTTGACGAAGATATCGTCGACGCCGATTTCGAAGATCTCGACAAGCGCAAGCGGTCGTAACGTTAGGGGCGAATTCCGGGCCGGCCTGATTTTTGGATCAGGCCGGTTCTGGCGTTCCGGCAAGGGGCCATAGATGGCAAAGCGCGACTTTTACGATGTGCTGGGCGTGGCACGCAACGCCTCGGCGGACGAGCTGAAAAAGGCCTATCGCCAAAAGGCGAAAGAGCTGCACCCGGACCGCAATTCTGCCAACCCCAACGCCGAATCGCAGTTCAAAGAGGTGAATGAGGCCTATGACGCGCTGAAAGACTCCGACAAAAAGGCGGCCTATGACCGTTACGGCCATGCCGCGTTCGAAGGCGGTGGCGGTGGCCAACGCGGCGGCCCCGGCTATGGCCAGGGCGATTTCGCCTCGGCGTTTTCCGATGTGTTCGAGGATCTGTTCGGCGATTTCATGGGGGGCCAGCGTGGCGGCGGTGGTGCAGGCCGCAGCCGGGCCCAGCGCGGGTCTGACCTGCGCTACAACATGCGGGTGACGCTGGAAGAAGCCTTTGCCGGGGCGCAGAAAACCATCAATGTCCCCACCTCGGTCGCCTGCGAGGTCTGTTCCGGCACCGGTGCCGAAGGCGGCACCGAGCCGATGGCTTGTCCTACCTGTTCCGGCATGGGCAAGGTGCGGGCGCAACAGGGCTTTTTCACCGTGGAACGCACCTGCCCGACCTGTGGCGGCAATGGTCAGATCATCAAGAACCCTTGCCGCGCCTGTGGCGGTGCCGGGCGCACCGAGAAAGAGCGGGCGCTGTCGGTGAATATCCCCGCCGGTGTCGAAACCGGCACCCGCATCCGGCTGTCCGGCGAAGGCGAGGCGGGCTTGCGCGGCGGCCCTGCCGGGGATTTGTACATCTTCATCGAAGTGCGCGACCACGCGATCTTTCAACGCGACGCCACCCACCTGTTCTGCCGGGTTCCGGTCAGCATCGCCACCGCCGCATTGGGCGGTGATCTGGATGTACCATCGATCGACGGCGGCCGCGCAAGGGTCAAGGTGCCCGCAGGCAGCCAGACCGGCAAACAGATGCGTCTGCGCGGCAAAGGCATGCCAGCGCTGCGCGGCGGCGCTGCCGGTGACATGGTGATTGAACTGGCGGTGGAAACCCCGGTGAACCTGACCGCGCGCCAGAAAGACATCCTGCGCGAGTTCGAGGCGCTAAGTGCGGAGAACAACCCCGAAGGCAACAGCTTCTTCACCAAGGTGAAGGGGTTCTGGGATGGCATGAAGGGGTGAGGCCGTATGAAAAACGCTCCAGTGGAGCGTTTTTAGGCCGAACGCCTGGAGCGTCACGCGCAGGGCCGGAACAGGCGCGCCCGGACGAACCTCCAGTGGAGGCCTCGTCGGGAAAACGCTGTCCCACAGCGTTTTCTGATCCTCCTCGATCAGCACCGAACGCTCGGGTCCGCAAGGATCGGGCCGGAAGGATCGGGCCGGACGAGGCCGTCAAGAAACCGCTCCGGGGGAGCGCTCTTGGATCAACGGCAATTGCATGTGACCTTTTTGGGATGCTCAAGGCTCGCAGGGTCGGCCTCACTGCCAGCTCATGGGACAGAAGCCGGGCATGACACGGGGTGACGCTCACGCGGGCTGAACTGTTGGCGCGGCAGTTGCGGGCGGCGGCGGTCAGGGCGAAAGAGGCGCGGGCTGGCATGGCGCAGCCGCCCTTGTCATCCCGGGCAATCTCTCGCCGCTGACATTGCCGCCCTACAGCCCGGAACTGAACCCAGTCGAGAACATCTGGCAATAGCTGCGGGCAAACTGGCTCGCCATCAGCGTCTTCGACACCTACGAAGCCATCGTCGAGGCCTGCTGCGCCGCATCGAACCGCTGCGCCGACCCACCAGCCATCATCACCTCAATCGCCAGCCGATGCTGGGCAACGGTCACATGAAGCGGCCGTTGGTATAACAGGACGTTATGGCCAAGATGACCCTGCATTTCCTGAACGCCCGGAACCAGCTTTCCGGCCTCCGGGACTGGCTGGCAGAGGTTACGAACACCGGGTTCGACAGGGCGGCGGCCCTGTTGCCGTTACTGATCCGCCACAGCCGCTATCGGCACGGTCAAAGCATCAATCCAGTTCACAATCGTCGCAAGAGCCAACGCATAGTTTCCAATCTGGCAGTGGTTTCCGGCGCTTTCCTTCTCTGTGAATAGCCGGGCTGTTATCGAACGGGTATTTTTCAGCATCCTGATCTGGCGGTAGAAATGTTCCACCGGCACGTAGTGATCTGCGTTACCAGCCAGCAATAGCACATCTTGCGTAATCAGCGGCGACACATCAGCCGTGGTGTATTTCGAAATCTCGGTCAGGTAATCGTACGGCGACGACGTTCCGGTCACCTGCATACCCTGCGTGAGCCCCCACTCGGCCACCGGACTGCTGCGGACAACGCGACTGGCCATCAGGTTCACAACGGCTTTGGCGCGCATTTTAAGCAAGCTGTTCAGCATGTGCCGCTTGGGCCAACTCAACTGACGAAGATTCACATCCAGTCCATCCGGAAAGATATCATACGCGATGACGCGGTCGATCCGC
>JAYTDA010000056.1:0-1791 GCA_043736155.1 Paracoccaceae bacterium
CAGCCCTCGCTCGCCGGTGCCACCGACCGCGCGCGTGCCTACGCGGCGCTGTTCCCCAATGTGGAGGGGTTTCAGACCGGCACCGGCTGGTATGCGATCGTGCTGGGGCCGATGGCACCCGAGGTGGCAGCGGCGCAACTGCTGACCCTGCGGCAGGACAACCGGATCCCGCGCGACAGTTTTCTGGCCGACGGTTCCGACTTTGGCACCCGATTCTGGCCGGCGGGGGTCGATGCCACGGCACTGCCAGATGCCACCGCCCCGCCCGATGCCGCTGCCCCGCAGGGGGCAAGCGATGTGGCACCGCTGGCCCCCGATGAAACGATCACCGCCGCGCCGCTGGGCGCGCCCGCGCTTGCGCCCCCCGCTGACCCGGTGGTGGTGCAAGAGCCCGAAGAAACCCCGCGTCAGGCCCGCGCCGGCGAAGACGCGCTCGGTGCCGCAGACCGGATGGCGCTGCAGACCGCGTTGCAATGGTACGGTTTTTACGCTGCCACCATCGACGGCGCGTTCGGCCCCGGAACCCGCAAATCAATGGCCGCCTGGCAAAAAGCCAACGGTTACGAGCCGACCGGCGTGCTCACCTCGCGCCAGCGGGCGACGCTGACCGGCAATTACAGCGCCGATCAGGCTGAATTCGGCTTCCAGCCGGTGGCCGAGCCGGAATCCGGGATTGAAATCACCCTGCCGCTGGCTCTGGTGCAGTTCGACCATTACGAGCCGCCGTTCGTCCACTATGCTGAAAAGGCCGGATCCGGCTTGCGGATCATCCTGATTTCGCAACCGGGCGATGCCTCCAACCTCGCCGGGCTGTACGACATCCTGCAAACGCTGGAAGTGGTTCCCACCGCCGGCGAACGCAGCCTGACCGAGAACAGCTTCGACATCACCGCCGCCAGTGCTGTGGTGCAAAGCTATGCCCATGCCGAGGCCGCGCGCGGGCAGGTCAAGGGCTATCTGGTGATCTGGCAGCCCGAAGACGCCGACCGGATGGCGCGGATTCTGCCGGTGCTGAAGGCCAGCTTCCGCTCCACCGGTGACAAGGCGCTGGACCCCGGTCTGGTGCCGATGGATGCCGCCGCCCGCCGGGGGCTGCTGTCGGGGCTGGAGATGAAAAAGCCGCTGCTGTCGCGGTCAGGATTTTACATCGACGCGGCGGGCCGCGTGCTGACGACGGCCACCGCAGTGGCCACCTGCGCCCGGGTGACGCTGGACCGAGACACCGATGCGACGGTCACCTTCACCGATGCCGCCAGCGGTCTGGCCGTGCTGACCCCTGCCACAGCGCTCGCCCCGCCGGTTGTGGCCAGATTTGCCTCCGCCCCGGCCCGGATCGGCGGCGAGGTGACGGTGGCCGGCTATTCATACCAAGACACCCTCCCCGCCCCGGTGCTGACCCGTGGCACGCTGGAAGACAACGCTGGACTGTCGGGCGAGGCGGGCCTGTCGCGCATCACTGCCGCCGTGCTGCCCGGCGATGCCGGTGGCCCGGTGCTGGATGCGTCCGGCGCGGTGATCGGTCTGCTGCTGCCCGCCGCCGCGGACGGGGCACGGCAACTCCCCGATGGCGTGGCCTTCGTCGCGCAGGCCGGGGCAATCACCCAGAGCCTCGCCGCCGCCGGGATCGTGCTGACCCCCAGCACCGCCACCGGCACCGCCACGCCCGATGCCCTGACAAAGGCAGGTCAGGGAATGACCGTGCTGGTGTCGTGCTGGGAGTGACGAAAGGAAGCTGAGTATTTGAGCTGAAATGAAGTCGAAACCGCTTCATTTCAGCAAAAATACTCCCGC
>JAYTDA010000057.1:0-1797 GCA_043736155.1 Paracoccaceae bacterium
GGTGGTGGTCGAGATGGACGAGATCGTCACCCCGTACCTTGTCCTGCGGCTGCTGCGGTTGCTGGTGCCGGTGGTGCTGGCGGTGATGGCGGTGTTCACCCTGGCGCTGCCGTTCCGGGGGGTGAGCGATCTGTTCGGCGAATTCTCCTCCGCCGCGATCCTGCTGTGCATGGCGGGTGGGGCGGCGACGCTGGTGTCGGCGGCGGTGGATCAGGCGGACGGCGAGGCGACGGCGGCGGGCTGGATGCAGGGGGCCACCCGAGCGCTGGCGGTGCTGATGGCGGTGCCGGTTCTGCTGGCGGTCTGGTCGGTGGCGCAAAGGGTGGCGCAATACGGCTGGACGCCGGACCGGCTGTTCGCGGCGACGGCGGCGCTGGCGGGGCTGGGCTATGCCTTGCTTTATGGGTTGGCGGTGGCGCGGGGCAAGGGCTGGATGGGCCGGATCCGGCGGGCCAACATCTGGATGGCGCTGGCGCTGATTGGGGCTGCCGCGCTGTGGCTGTCGGTCCTGAACCCCGAGGCAATCGCGGCGCGCAGCCAACTGGCGCGGTTTCAGGCCGGAAAAACCCCGGCAGCGGCGCTGGATGTGATTGCCATCGGATCCTGGGGTCGCCCGGGGGAGGCCGCGATGGCGCGCTTGCAGGACTTGGCAACGACCGATGCAGCACTGGCTGCGCGGCTTGCCGAGCCCGATGCCCTGCCGGGTCAGTCGGAGGCAGATGCCGCCCCGCTGCGCGCTGAACTGGCGGCCCTGTTGCCCTTGCACCCCGCCGGTGCCACGGCGACGCGGGATTTCCTGCTCGCCGCTGCTGATCCGGGGCAGTTGCGTGGCTGGCTAACGGCCTGTCAGGCACGTCTGGCCGCTGGCACGCCGGGTTGCGTGATGATTGTCGCGGACCTCTTGACCGGCAAGCCGGGCGAGGAAGCCCTGTTCGTGCTGCGCGATCCGGCCGGCTGGATGCGGTTCGAGGGGTTGTTTCTGGAGGACGGCGCGCTGCAACTGCGCAACGCCTTGTCTGACGCCGCAGCGCTGTACGACATTCCGGCCGGCGAAGCCTTGATCGCGGCGTGGCAACAATCGCCGCCTCCGCTGTCTCCGGCGCCGCTGAACCAGCTCGGCCTTGGCGATACGTCCTTTATCCTGCAACCGTGACGCCTGAAAATGGTTGTCATGGCGGTCGATCTTGGGCAAAAATTAAGAAGATCTGTCCTATCCTTGCCTTGGGTCGAGTGAGGTTTGCCGGTGCATGGTCTGATAAATCGCGCGTTGCAATGCTATATCCGTGACACCAGCGGTTCCGAGGCGTGGAGCGCGGTGGCCCGTGACGCGCAACTGGGAATGGATGGATTTGAAGCGATGATGACCTATCCACCGGCCATCACCGAACGGGTCATCCAGTCTGCACTGGTGATCCTCGATCGGCCCCGCGACAGTTTTCTGGAAGATTTCGGCACCTATCTGGTGTCGCACCCCAATCTGGAACGGGTGCGGCGGCTGCTGCGCTTTGGCGGCGTCAGCTTTGTCGATTTTCTGGGCTCGCTGGAAGATTTGCCCGAGCGCGGACGTCTTGCCGTGCCGACGCTGGATCTGCCGGAAATGGAGTTGTCCGATCTTGCCGGCGGAATGTTCGGGCTGACCTGCGCCCACCCGGTTGAAGGAGCCGGCCATGTGATTGTCGGGCTCTTGCGGGCGCTCGCGGATGATTACGGAGCGCTTGTCGTGTTGGAACACTTGGGAATGGATCAGGGCCGCGAGTGCATTTCGGTGCATCTTCTTGATCAGGCCCACTGGAGCGG
>JAYTDA010000058.1:0-2175 GCA_043736155.1 Paracoccaceae bacterium
GCTGACAGCGGTGCGGTGTGTGTGATAGGCTGACAGCACCGACAAAACCCGGATCAAAGATGCGCCTTTCCGCCCTTTGCCCCCGATTGTGCCTGATCCTGCTGGTGGCTGTTGCCGCTCCGTCAGCCGTGGCTGCACAATCCTCTGGGTGCGACAGCTATGTAGCGGCGGTTCAAACCCTGCAGGCCGCCCAATTCCGGTTCCATGCCGATCTGCGTGGATTGGCGGTGGCTGACGGCTCCGGGGCGGGTGCCTTTCAGTTCTGGGTCAATCCCGCCACGGCGGAATGGATCCTGCTGGAGCTTGGCGTCGGCACCGAAACCGAAGGGCTGCGCGGCTGCATCAAACTGTCAGGCCGCGACTACAAGGAATATGACATCGGCCTGACACCACTGAAAGAGTGATCCCTGCCCCATTTTCTGTTCTCAAATATCCCGGGGTGAGGAGCGCCCGGAAATCCTCCAGCGGAGGATTTCAGTGACGAACGCCGGCCCCGTGGGCGGGCTGGGAGGCAGAGCCCCGGCTCTTTCAGGATCACACCCAGAAAAAAGGGGCCCACTGGGGCCCCTTTCCATCGCCGTAATCCCGGTTCACTCGACCGACAGCGCCACAAACCGTGGTTCGCCCTCGCGGCGGATCAAGAGCAGCACCGATTTGCGCCCGGCTTCCTTGGCATCGGCAACCCGCGCCTCCAGATCGGCGGCGCTGGTCACCTTTTGCTGACCGGCTTCGGTGATCAGATCGCCGACGCGCAAACCCTTTTCAAAGGCTTCGCTCATCTCGTCGACTTTGCTGACCACCAGCCCCTGCTGATCGGGGTCCAGGCTCAGTTCGGTGGCAATCTCCGGGGTGACAGGGCTGAGCGTCAGGCCCAGCAGTTCGGAAATCACCGGTTCCGCCGGTTTTTGCGCGGCAGCAGGCACCGGGGTTTCGCCTTCGGCCAGTTCGCGGCGGCCAAGGGTGATTTTCAGCAGTTCGGTCTTGCCGTTGCGAAACACCTCGATATCGACCGCCTTGCCGACTTCGGTGGCCCCGACCCGGCGCACCAGTTCGCGGGTGTCGGCAACGGCGACACCGTCAAACGCGGTGATGACATCGCCCGATTTCACTCCGGCGTCCATCGCAGGTCCGGTGGGGACATCTGTAACCAGCGCACCCTTGGCCACGGCCAGCCCCATGGCATCGGCGACATCAGGGGTCACATCCTGTATTTTCACCCCCAGCCAGCCGCGACGGGTTTCGCCGTATTTCTGCAACTGGTCCACCACTTGGGCCACTACATTCGACGCCATCGAAAAGCCGATGCCGATCGAGCCGCCGTTAGGCGACAGAATGGCGGTATTCACTCCGACCACCTGACCGTCCATGTTGAACAGCGGCCCCCCCGAGTTGCCCCGGTTGATTGCGGCATCGGTTTGCAGAAAGTCGTCATAGGTACCCGACAGCGCCCGGTTGCGAGCCGATACGATCCCGGCTGACACCGAAAAGCCCTGACCCAGCGGATTGCCCATCGCCACAACCCAGTCGCCGACCCGCATCACATCGCTGTTGCCAAAGCTGACAAACGGCAGGGGCGTGGTGCTTTCCACCTTCAGCAGGGCAATGTCGGTCTTCAGGTCGGTGCCGACCAGTTTGGCGGGCAGACGGTTACCGCCAAAGAATTCAACCTCGATCTGGTCAGCGCCTTCGATCACATGGTTGTTGGTAACGATGTAACCATCGGCTGAAATCACAAAGCCGGACCCCAGCGCTTCGCTGCGGCGCGGGGCCCGATCTTCGCCCTGGCCCTGCTGATCGAGGAAGTCACGAAAGAAGTCTTCGAACGGTGACCCGGGCGGGGCTACCGGCCCGTCACCAGCGGCGGGGGCTGCGACTGTGGTCGAGGTGGTGATATTGACCACCGAAGGGCTGATCTTTTCCGCCAGATCGGCAAATGAATCCGGGGCGCCAAAGGCGAACACCGGGGCGGCACCGGGCAAGGCCAGTGCCAGTCCCAGCGTTGCCGCCATCAGCATGCGGCGCGGGGCGGCCAGGGGCCGGGTCCGGGGGTCACGGGATGAGAAAGCCTGCAGTTTCACAACCAACTCCTCTTGCTGTGCGTGCCGGTTCCAGTTTCGGGAATCGGGATGGCGCCAATCTGTTCGCAACTGCGGCGATCTGCAACTCAAGGCCCAT
>JAYTDA010000059.1:0-9953 GCA_043736155.1 Paracoccaceae bacterium
TCCTTTTCACCGATCCCCATAATGATACCGGCACTGCGCCACTTCCAGCACCTCGCCCTTGACCCGGTAAACCAGCCGATTCTTCCGGTCGATCCGCCGCGACCACCAGCCTGACAGGTTGCCGCTGAGGGGTTCAGGATTGCCGCTGCCCGCATAAGGCGTCCGCTGGCATTCCTTGATGAGTTTATTCACCTTTTGCAGAACCTTCTTGTCGGTCATCTGCCAGAAAGTATAGTCCTCCCACCCCCTTGTCAGAAAGGCGACGATCATTCCTCGATCAGGTCGCGCGGGACGGCAAGCCCGGCATCAGCTTCGGCAATGGCATGCAACAACCGCTCGGCATTCCTGGGGCTGGACATCAGATACAGCGTCTCTTCCATCCCGGCCCAATCTTCTTCGGATACGACAACCACGTTCTTGCCGCCCTGACGCACCACCGTCAGCGGCATATGGTCATTGGTGACCTTTTCCAGCATTGTCGCCATATTGGCCCGGAATTCTGATGACATGACGGCGCGCATGGGGTACTCCTTTTCCGCATTTGTACCACTTCCCGTACAAACTTGCAACCCGGCCCCAATCTTCGCAATCCCCCTTCCCACCGGCAGGATTGCCTCCTAACATGTCAGTTATGACCACCGCCAACCCCCTCCACGTCGTGACCAACGACAACATCTCCGACCGCCGCCGCCGCACCGGCCGCGCCCTGATCTGGGGCTCTGCCGCCATTATGGCGCTGACCGCCCTTGCCCAACTGGCGCAGCACCTCGGCTGGGCCGATCTCGGCTTCCAGAACTGGCGCCCAACGCTCTACGGCTACTGCCTCTGGGCCGCCTGCCTTTGTTGGGGTCAGGTGCTGATCCGGGGCGAACAGGGCAAACGCACCCTGTTCGTGCTGCCTGCTGCCCTGTTCGTCATCTCGCTGACGGTGTTCCCGCTGCTGTTCGGCCTGATCATCGCCTTTTCCAACTGGAACCTGTCGTCACCTGATGGCCGACAGTTCAACGGCCTCGACAATATCCGCCAGATGTGGGCTGACCCGTTCTATTGGAACGCCCTGACCAACATGGTGTGGTATTGTCTGGCGATCCTGCCGGAATACGCCATTGCCTTTGCCCTGGCTTTGGCGCTCAACGCTGAAATCAAAGCCCGCAAGTTCTTTCGCGTCGCCTTCCTGCTCCCCCTCATGCTCTCCCCCGTGGCGGTTGCCTGGATGATCGGCAAATCGATGCTGGTGATCCAGCCCGCCGGGCCGATCATCCGGCTGCTGCGCTTTGTCGGCTGGGAAAACCCGTCGTTCTATTCCAGCGGCTGGATGGCCAAGCTGACCATCATGATGATGGATGCCTGGACCTTCATCCCCTTCATGATGATCATGATCCTGGCGGGTCTGCAGGGCATCCCGAAAGAGCTGAACGAGGCGGCGCGGGTCGATGGTGCCAATGGCTGGCGCGCGTTCTGGGAGGTGACCTTTCCGATGATGCTGCCGGTGTCGATCACCGCCATATTGATCCGCATCATCTTCAAGTTGAAGCTGGCGGATATCGTGATTTCACTGACTTCCGGCGGCCCTGGCGGTGCCACCGACACCGTCACCTCCTTCATCTTCCGCGAATACCGCGACCGCTCGAACGTCGGCTATGGCACCCTTTTGGCCATGGTCTATCTGGTGGTCATCATCGTGGCGATGACCCTGCTGATGAAGCTGGCCGACCGTTATGCAAGGCCGCAGACATGAGTGCCCAAATTTTCCACGACACCACGACAGACCGCGCCTTCCGCGCCAAATGGTGGTCGGGGCGCATCGCGATCTATGGCTTTTTGCTGCTCTGGGCCTTTATCTGCCTGTTCCCGATCTATTGGACCGCCACCACAAGCTTCAAGATGGCACCCAATGTGATGAAGGGCGACATGATCCCTTGGGTTGATTTTCAACCGAAATGGCTGGGATGGAAATCGCTGGGCCTGTCGCCTGACACAATCGGCAAAGACAGCACGGTGCGCGATGAATTCATGAAACGGTTCGTCAATTCCTCGGTGATTTCGCTGACCGCCTCCGCCCTCGCCGTCCTGCTCGGCTCCCTCGCCGCCTATGGCCTCAGCCGGTTTACCTACAAATTCGCCTGGATGCGCAATTCCGACATTTCGTTCTTTTTCCTCAGCCAGCTGATCCTGCCGCCGGTGGTTCTGGCACTGCCTTTTCTGGTGCTTTACAAGGAGTTGGCGCTGCTGGATACAAGGGTGGGGCTGATCCTGCTGTACACCCTGTCGGTGCTGCCGATCGTGATCTGGATCATGAAGGATCAGTTCTCCTCGATCCCGACCGAACTGGAGGAGGCGGCACTGGTCGATGGCCTGTCGATCTGGGGTGCATTCCTGACCATCATCCTGCCGATTGCCCTGCCCGGCATGGTCGCCGCCTTCATCCTGAGCCTGGTGCTGACCTGGAACGAATATTTCTTTGCCGCCCTGCTGACCTCGACCCACGCCAACACATTGCCGGTGATGGTGGCAAGCCAGACCGGGTCCCAAGGCATCAGCTGGTGGTCGATGGCGGCGCTCAGCTTTGCCGCGATTCTGCCGCTGATCGTGATTGGCGTGGTGCTGGAACGCTATATCATCAAGGGCATGGCGGCAGGCGCGGTGAAATAGATGCTCAAGGGGATCGACCAGCGCCTTTCGGCCGAAGTGGTCCATGTGCTGATGCTGATGGGCCATGGCGATGATCTGGTGATCTGCGACGTGAACCACCCCGCCGCCTCCATCGCCGCTGAAACCACCTGGGGCCGCCTGATCGACATGGCGGGCTGCGATATTCCGACCGCCACCGCTGCGATCCTGTCGCTGCTGCCGCTTGACACATTCGTCCCGGCCCCCGTCACCCGCATGCAGGTGGTGGGCAACCCCGAGGCACAGGTGCCGGTGTTTGCCCGGATCCAGGCCACCATCGACCGTGCAACCGGGAAACCCGTAACCATGCGCGCGATTGAACGCTTTGCCTTTTACGCCGAGGCCCGCGCCGCTTTTGCCATCATCCGCACCGCCGACTCTGGTCCCTATGGCTGTTTCATCCTGAAAAAGGGCGTGATCGACCTGCCCCCGCTGCAAGGCGCTTGAACAGGGGGCAAATCCCGGTTCATTTTCTGTTCACAAATATCCCGCCCTGTCGGGCAAGCGCAGCCCGCGCTTTGAGCGCCGCGTGGTTCCCCGGCGTTTCGGCATCTGTGTTATGCGGTTGGGGAATGACCGGCAAAGATCAATGTGCCGTTTCCGGCACTGTCAGAATTCCGGACGGCAGATCAGGGTAACCCCCCGACCTGTTTCAGGGTCACAAAGCGGTCGGGCAGGAAAACCCGCGCAGCAGCTTCAGCCCCGACAGGGGATTGGCGGCGGAGGCAAAACCGATCTCGACAAACAGCCGCGCATTCTCCGCCTTCAGGTCGACCAGAAACCGCTTGCCGCCATCACGTTCGCGCAGCCGCAGCCGCGCCATCACCCGGAGCAGACCCCATTCGCCGGGTGCCACGATCCGCGCCTCGCCCGCCGCCGTGGAAAAGGCGATATCCAGCCCCTGCCCCGCATCCGGCCCGGGCCAGGCCAGCTCCAGCGGATCGGCGCTGGTTTGCACCGGGCCTCCGGCACCACCCAGGGCGACAAAGGCGGTGCCGCGTTCGGCCAATGCGGTCAGGGTCAACCGGGTCGCGGCATCGCCGCCAAACAGCCCGGCGGTGATCGCCTGTGCCCGTTGCAGAAAGGCGGCGCTGTCGGGGGACAACCCGGCAAAGCGGGCATCGGGTTTCCAGCGCCAGGGGGTGACGCTGGTATCGAGAAACTGCGCCGCCTTGGCTTTGTAAAACGCGTCAATTCCGGTTCCGGGGGCCAGCAGCGCCGCCACATCGGCCAGCGCCACCTCGGCACCATCGCCAAACGGAAACCGCCCCTCCACCGCCTTGCATTTGTCCAGCACCGAGCGTTGCCAGGCCTGGGTCAGCGGGTTCGACAGACCATCCGATTGCGCCGAGGCGCTGTGCGCCAGCACATCCTCGACAATCTGTTCCACCACCAGCGGGGCCTGCCGCAAGGCGCGCACCGAGGTAACCCGGTCCTGCACCGACATCAGCCGCTGCAGCCCGCGCGGCTCATCCTTGTCCATCGCGCCAAGCGCCACATTCAGCGCCGCGAACAGGCTGGCAATCTCTGCCATCCGGCCGCGTTCGACATATTGGATCATTGCGGCAAACTCGGTGGCGACCCGGATCTGCTGGGCATGCGGGCGGCGGTGGTCGGTGCCACCGGCCTCGACCCAGACGTCCTGCAACAGCGCTTCCAGCGGCGAATTCCGCACCGACAGCAACCCCGATATCCGCACCGCCTGCGCCGGATCGGCAAACGGGCGCACCTGCAGGTCGGCCAGATAGCTTTTCCACTGCGCCAGTTGCGCCGCCTGCAGCAGATCCATCACCCGGTCGGGCGCATCGTTTTGAACCGGGGGGGCTGGGGTAAACAGCCGCGCCGCTTCGGCCCGTGCCTTTTGCACTGCAATCCCGGCCCCACTTTCCAGCGCATGGGTCCAGCCCGCCGCCGTCAATATTCCCGCGACCGGGGTCGCCATCGACCGGCCGGACCGGCGTTGCAGCACATCTGCCAGACCCGGCACTTCCCGGTCGCCGCGCCAGACCGGCAGCCTTGCGGCGGCATCGGACCGGATCAGTTCCAGATAGGCCCGCCCCGGTTCCGGTGCCTCGGCGGCGAACCGGCGGGCCTGATCCAGCAATTCGGGATCGGGCAGCGGCGGCAATCCGGTGGGTTGCTGCAAACCGGCGACATGGCGGACCAGCCCCTGGGCATCGGGCAACAGCACGGCGCGGTCACGCAGCCAGCCCTGCAGATAGGACCCGGACCAGCCGGCCTGCCCCGACAGCACCGACCAGGCCCGCAACGTGTCATACAGCGGCAGGCTTTCCCCCTCGGCAGCCAGCGCTGACCCGATGGTCTGCACCAGCGCCGCCGGCAGGTGGGTCTGCACCGCTTCATCATAGCGCGCATCGGCGCGCAGGCTGGCGTCAAAGCCGACCAGCCGGGAAAACAGCTGAACCGGGGCCTTGGCCGCCGATTGCTGCACCTGATCCGCCGCTTGCGCCAACCGGTTCAGCCGCGACGCCAGATCGGGAAACGGGCCTGCCCGGTCCAGCCCGGTTTCCAGCGCCAACCCGTCGAACACCGCATTCAGATCGCGGTGATAGCGCCATTCGACAAAGCCCGCCCAGCCCGCCACCGCCAGGCCAAAGGCCACCACCAGCACCGCCACCATGCCGCCCCAGCCGCTGGCTTGCCGCCCCTGAAACCGGGTGCGCCCACCCTCTGCCAGCGCCAGGCACGATTGCAAAAAAGCTCCCACCGGGGCAAAGTCCGGCCCCGCCGCTTCGGCCCGCCGGATGAAATCGCGCAAAGTCGCCGCCGACATGTCGCGCCCGTCAAACAGCACCCGGTGCGCCCCGGCGGCCCAGGTCCGGACATCGATCTGCCGGTTGGCGCGGGCCTTCTGGTCCAGAATCAGCCCCAGTGCCAGCCGGGCCGGCGGAACCGAGGCAGAAGGCGCATTGCCACGCAACAAGTCGGCTTCAAACCGCTCCAGCGCCGCACCGGCCCGACGCAGCAACAAAGCCACGTCGCTGCCCCGCACTTCCTCCAGTTGCTCTGCCATCGCCAGCACCGGCTGTGCCGCACGGTCATACAGGCCCGGATCACCCCGGCGTCCGCCGTCCCGGGGTGGCAACACCGTGCGCCCGTCAGACCCTGTGCCGCTCATGGCACCGCCAACTGCCCCGCAGCCGCCCAGGCCTGCAGGGTTTCTGCGCCAACCTCGAAATGCATCGAATCCTCGCGGTTGTAGGCCGCGCCCCAGAACCAGCCCTCGTCATTGAAATATTCCGCCAGGATCAGCAGGCCGAACTGGGTACCGCCATCGGCAAACGGATCCAACTGCCCCTCCAGCGTCAGATCAATCGCGGTGCCCCAGGAATGGTTGGAGACTGCGGTGGCAGAGCCGCGGATGAGCCGGGCACAGATCGCCCCGGCGGTGCCGACCTTGGCATAGATGTCGGGATCACTTTCCTTCAGCCGGTTCAGCACCCGGTCAACTGACTCCAGCGCCGGTTTCAGCATGGTGACCTTGATCGGCCCGACGGTGCGGGTCTCCAGTATCGTCTTCAGGCCCGGGTTGCTGACCGGTTGGCAATCGGTGTTGTAACTGTCGCGCGGCGGCCCGAGCAGCGCCATCATGATCTTGTTGTTGGGCTGGGTGATACCCTTGTTGAACCGCGTCTTGGCCAATTGCATCTGTTCGGTCAGGGCTTCGGTCGGGGCGGCAGCGGTTTCGCCCTCATCGGGCAATTGCAGCACGCTTTGCCCGTCGGTGTTGGCCTGTTGTTGCACCGGGGCCACCGGGGCGCGGTTGGCCAACAGGCTCATTTCATCGCGCAACTGCGCCACATCCGCCTTGGAGGTCGCCAGTTCCGCCTCCAGCCGCAGCCGGGCACCGGTTTCGGTGGCCAGGGTCTGTTCCAGACGGGTCAGCCGCAGGTCGGTGCCGCTGTCGGCGGTTTCCAGCAGGGTGGTCACCACGGCAAACACAATGGCGGCGATGATGACGCCGATGGCGACGATGATCGGTGCAATCAGGTTGCCCTGCTGTTTCATGGCGCATCCCCGGTCATTCAGGTCCCCCGGTCATTCAGGCCGCCACGATCTGCACGGCAATGACAGAGACATTGTCGGGGGCACCATTGTCCAGCGCCTCGCGCACCAGTGAGGAACAGGCCTGATCGGGGGTGTCGGCACTGGCCAGCAGGAATTCGATCATTTGTTCATAGACACAGCGGGTCAAGCCGTCACTGCACAGCAGCAGCCGGTCGCCGATCGCCAGCGGCACCGTGGCACTGTCGACCTCCAGCAGGGTGTCGCCGCCAACGGCGCGGGTGATGACATGTGATTCCGGGTGACTTTCCGCCTCGGCGGCGGTCAACTCGCCGCGGTCCACCAGATCCTGCACCACCGAATGGTCGCGGGTCAGCATCCGCAACCGGCCGGCCCGCAGCAGATAGGCGCGGCTGTCACCGACCCAGACCACATGTGCCAATGCCCCGGTCAGCATCATCGCCACCACGGTGGACCCCATCCGCCCCATCCCGGGTTCCTGCTGGCGCAGCGCCACCATCCGGTTTGCCTGTTCCAGTTGCGCCACCAGTGCCGCCCCCGGGTCGGCATCATGCGGAATGGCGGCCAGACAGTCGATCACGATGTCGGACGCCACATCGCCATGGCCGTAACCGCCCATGCCATCAGCCACCGCCCACAGCATCCCCGACGGGTCGGTCAGGATCGAATCCTCGTTCTTTTCCCGCACTTTGCCGCGATTGGTCAGCCCGGCACCAACCGCCGCCGGAAACAGCCGGTCCAGGGCGGGAACCCGGGTGGTGGGGGTCATGCCAGACACCCGATCGGGCCAGTGACAAGGCGTAGCGCGCAAAGCAGGACCATGATCGCCCACCAAAGGTGTCAATTGAATGCAAGGCCAGCATAGCGTACAGTTGGCTCAGGTTGAAAATGCTTTTTTCCAAGGTGGGATTGATGATGCAAAACGCTGCAAGAGTTCTGTGTGCGGTATCGCTGATCGCGCTGTTCGCCCCGGTTCGGGTGCTGGCGCAGGATCTGTCGGATGAAGAGCTGCTCAACCTGTTCCTGTTGCAGCGCGACGCCTTTCGCGCGGCGGAATCCAGCGAAAACGGGGCGACACGCGGATTGACGCTGGTGACGCTGGAGAATGTCGATGTCATCACCGAAGCCGCTGCTTTGGGTACCCCCGGCACCGCCGATGCCAATGTCACCGCTGCCGGGACGGAGTCCGGCGTCGAAGTGGCTGTGACCCCCGACGCCCCGGGCACCCCCGAAGGCGATGCCCTGACGGTGGCGACCGATGCACCCGAAGCCCCTGCCCCGGATGCACCCGAAGCCACCACCGTCGCTGCGGTTGAAGCCGAGGTTACCCCGACCCAGGTGGTCATGGGCGATCTGGCACCGGAGTTGCAGGTCAATGTCCGCATCGCGTTTGACAAGGACAGTGCGGCACTGACCCCGGAGCAGAAACCCAAACTTGACCAGTTGTGCCGGGTGATGAAAGCCGCAGCCATCCAGAAGTTCCGCATCATCGGCCATACCGATGCCTCTGGCTCCGACGCCTACAACCAGAACCTGTCGCAACTGCGCGCCGCCGAGGTGCAGCGCTATTTCGTCAACGAATGCGGTGTCGACCCTGCGCATCTGGAAGCGGTGGGAGTCGGTGAAAAGCTGATCCCCGAAGGCACCGACCCCGAGGCACCGGAACACCGCCGGGTGGAGTTTCAGGCGCTGGCCTGAGGCGGCAGCGGGCGGGATGATGTTTAAAAGGGCGGGGGGGTTTCACACCCCCCCAAGCCGCGCCACGGGCGCGGCGCTCTTCGCTGAAAACCTGCCAGTGGCAGGTTTTCCGGGCGCTCTTCGCCCCTGTGGGATATTTGCGAACAGAAAATGGAACAATGCAGCAGCAGCGGTCGGTTCTGCTGTTACCGGGGTTTGCGGGCGCGCAAATGGGTCGGGCAATGTTCGCCGGTGGCCAGAACCTTCAGCATCGCCGACCATGTCTTGATGTTCCTGGCCACATAGGCTGATCCCACGGCTGCGACTGCGCGGTCATGCAGCGGACCATCCTGCAACCGTGCCAGTTCGGCACGCGCCTGTTGCAGATACCAGAGGTTGCGGCTGGTGGTGGTCACTTCGACAAACCCCGCCGCCATCATCGCCGCCCCGTAGCGCCGCGCCGAAGCCATGCCGAAGCTGAGCCCCTCGGCCTGGATATAGGCCACCATGTCGGGCGATGGCGGGCCATCATGGCCGATCAGCCAGTCAGACGCGGCAAACACCCCACCCGGGCGCAGGATGCGGAATATTTCGGCAAACAGCGCCTCTTTGTCGGGCACATGGATCAGGGCATCCTTGGAAAACGCCAGATCAAAGCCGGCATCGGCAAACGGCAGTGGCCCGGGCGGGGCCTGCACGAAGCGTATCCGGTCCGCCGTGGCCTCTGCCGCCGCCCGGGCCGTGGCAGCAGCGATTACCGGGCGCTCGACATCGAAGCCGACCATCGAGGCCAGCCCCAGATGGCGCGCCAGATGCAGCGTGATACCCCCGGCACCGCAGCCAAGGTCCACCCCCACCTCGCCCTTGAGGTCGAGTCCGGCAACCACCCGTTCCACCTCGTCCGGGCCGCCGGGCGACAGGTAGCCGGGGCCCCAGATCACCTGCAGAAATCGGATCGCGACATCGTCATATTCCGGTTCGGCATCGGTCATCGCAGTCCCACCTTGAACTCCCGCCACGATACCTTGCTGCCTCAAGGGCGCAAGCGCCGATTGACCGGCGTCTTTGGGCGCACCAGCTGAATTCAGCGCCGATACCGCGGCACACAGTTGAAACAGCAGCCGCAAAATGCCAGATGCAGCACCGCGGCTGAAGGAGCAGATGGATGGAACGACTGATTGAACGCGGATTGTTTGCCAGCCGCTGGTTGATGGCACCGATCTATATCGGGCTGGTCGGGGCCCTGATCGTGCTGCTTTATGCCTTTTTGCTTGATCTGTGGCATTTCGTGCAGAAAATGCCGGGGTTGACCCCGGATGATGCGGTGCTGGGCGTGCTGTCACTGATTGACCTGTCGCTGGCGGCCAATCTGCTGTTGATCGTGATTTTCACCGGCTATGAAAACTATGTGTCAAAGATGGATGTCGGCGACCACGAGGACCGGCCGGATTGGCATGGCACCGTCGATTTTGCCGGGTTGAAGCTGAAGCTGGTGGCATCGATGGTGGCAATATCGGGGATTCACCTGCTGAAAATCTTCATGGATGTCAGCAAGTATC
>JAYTDA010000060.1:0-25406 GCA_043736155.1 Paracoccaceae bacterium
AGGGTGAGAGGCTGACAACGACCCAAGTGGGTCTCGTTACGGCTGCTTCCTTCCGGACCTGACCGGGTTGGCGAGGCACCTGCCCGCGCCAACCTCTCGAGTCGGGATATAAGTGCTTCGTGCCACGAGTGCAACCGAGTCAACCCTTGGCAAGCGCAAGAAGGTTGGTCAGCATGGTTTCAACCTCTGGCAACAGGGCGGCGGTGGTCTTCACAATCGCCTTTTGCTGCAAGGCGGCGTCACGCCGATGGGTGCCAAAGCTGCGGGCCAGGCCAGACAGATCTTCGGTGGCTTGGGCCGTGCCATAGGGATAGCCGTTGCGCACATCCAAAAACAGCGCCTGACCAATTCCTGCCACCTTGATGGAGCGGGTGGGAAGAAAGGCACCGCCGATCAATGTCACATCTGCCAAGGCAAAAACGGTATCCGCCTTGGTGCTGCGGGCACCAACTTCATAGATCAGCACGTAATCCAGATGTTGCCGCGCCGAGGCCCGGCGAATCTCATTTACGATGGTGTTTGAGTGGCTACGGTAGTCGGTTTCAATCCCGGTGCCGCCTTCGCCATTTACCATGGCGGCGATCAGCGGACTGACCGGGATGAAGCTGCCAAGGCGTTCATGGCGTTGGGCCAAACCGGCAAACAGGTCTGCCGTTGCTGCGTCTGGCAAGGCAAGCTGACCGTTGATGACCTGCGCCACTCCGATTCGCGCCGGAAAATGCAGACGCGGCTCCACCGCAGCAATCCGGGCGATATCAGCATCGATGGTCAACGGGCCGTTGCCGTCGCGGGCGGCCAGATACGCAGCACCAGAGGTGGTCTGGGTGCTGTTGGCGCAGCCTGCCAACGCAACAACAAGAAGAAGGGGGCGGATCATCGGGGACTCCCTAAAAATGTGTAATATGCACATATCGTGAGTCGCCTTGTCTGGCAAGTAAAAATGTGCAGTATGCACATATGCCACGATTCCTCGATGCCCTGTTCGCCTCGATCACCCGCCTTCTGGTGGCGCGTGGCATTCTGATTGCCGAAACGGTCGAGCGACTGAAGTTGCACTATGTCCGTGCCGCCCGGGATCAGGCGGGTTCACGGCCAACCGACAGCCGGATATCGGTGATGACGGGTTTGCAGCGGCGTGAGATCACCCGGCTGCTGGCGGTCGCCAATGCAGAGGCGGGTACCGGGGCGCGCACCGTCAACCATCTGTCACGGTTGGTTGCGCTCTGGCAAACCGATCCGGTTTATGCTGGCAATCCACTGCCCCGGTCAGGTGCCAGTGCCAGTTTTGAGGCACTGGCCCACGCCATCCGCAAAGACGTTCACCCCCGCACCATGCTGGAACAACTGACCCTGGCCGGAACCGTGACCCAAGATGATCAGGGCAGGGTGCATCTGCAACAACCTTCCTATCAACCTTTGGCGGGATCCGAACAGCAGCTGGCCTACTTCGCTGATAACGCACAGGATTTCCTGTCGGCAGCCACCGGAAACATTCTGTCATCTCCGGCCCCGTTCTTTGAAAGGGCAGTGCATTACAATGGATTGTCGCCTGCGGCGGTGGCTGAGCTGGATCAGATTTTCCGCGACGGCCAGATGGCTCTGCTGTTACGGATGAGTGCAGTGGCGGCAGAATGCGCCACACGCTCTCCGGGCCGGCAAAGGTTTCGGGCAGGCGGCTATTTCTACACGACGGAGGAAACCTGATGCGGCTGCTCTTTTCCGTGATGCTGGTGCTGGTGCTGGCATCCTGCGCCAACCCGGACAGGCTTGGTGGGGCAGGTGGCCCGATTGCAGAGAAAGATGGCGGCATCGGTGGTACCGGCATCGCCGCAGAATAGCCCAAAGGCGCTTCACAACCTCAGTTGCCCCCTACAACCGTATCCGATAACGCAGAAAGCCGCCGGGGGCGGGGCCTGCGGGTTCGATCTTCAGCGTGGGACTGTCGGGCAGATGGGCGGCGGAGCCTGCGCCGGTGTCAAACAGCACCGTGGTGCCGGGCATCGGGGCAAAGCACCAGCCGGGTGCCACCGGGCAGGGCCTGACCTGATCGCGGCGGATCAGGTGCAGCAGGGCATCGCGGTTGCGCAGGGTGGTGCAGTGGATCACCTTGCCGGCCCCGGTGCCGGGAAAATCGCCGCCACCGTGGGCGCGGTAATCATTGGTGGCGATGACATAATTGGCTTCAGGATCAACGGCGCTGCCGTCCAGCGTCAGATTGCGGATGCGCTGTGCATCAGGCGCCACCAGTTTGCCGGATGGGTCGAACCGCGACGGTTGCGACAGGTCGATCTGGTAGCTTGGCCCCCAGATCAGGTCGAAATTATAGCTGGGAAACTCCGGGTTCAACAGCAGGGCATCGGCGGAACCGGGGGCAATGCGGTTGTACAGACCGGCGGCCCGTTCCAGCCATGCCGCCAGTTCAGCGCCAGTCACTTGCACCGCGCGGATCACATTGGGAAAGACGTACAGATCGGCGATGTGGCGCATCGCCAGGTCACCGGCAGGGACATCGGTATAGTGGTGCGGCCCGCCACGCCCCCCCGCCTTCAGCGGCGCTGCGGCGGAAACCACCGGCAGCCCGGCCCAACGGGTCTGTGCCAATGCCGCCCGCACATGCTGCGCCTGCGCCTCTGCCACCAGCCGCACCGCCGGGGTTTCCGCCACCTCGGCAAAAAACGTGTTCAGCGCGATGGCGCTGGCCCCGACCGGCCGGTGGGCATAATGCAGCGTCCGTCCATGGGCGGTTGCCACCGCCGCCAGGGTTGCCGCCTTGCCCGCCACCCGCGCCCGCAGCGCACCACCGGCACCCGGTTCGGCAATCGGTTCAACCCTTGTAGCCGACGATGCGATCTGCCATCCGCCACCGCGCCGGTCCAGCACCAGATCAATCACACCGACATGCGACCCCCAGAACCCCGCCATCACCGCAGGTTTGCCGTGGATCGTCCCGGCCGCCGGGTCAACAAACGGGCTGGCGGGAAAGGCCGCCGAGGGGAAAACATGGTGGGTATGGCCGGTCAGCAGCAGATCGATCCCCTCGATCCCGGCCAAAGGCACTGCGGCGTTTTCCATGAAATCGGTCGCATTCGTGGCACCGATCCCGGTATGGGCCAGCGCAATCACCAGATCCGCCCCGGCTTCCCTGATTTCCGGCACCCACGACCGGGCACAGGCCACCATGTCGCGGGCCTGTGCCTTGCCATACAGGTGCTTGTGGTCCCAGGTCGTCACTTGCGGCGGCACCAGTCCGATGACACCCACCCTGATCCGGTGTGGCACCCCGCAGGCATCGGTCAGGGTCCGGTCCAGCAGCAGGTAAGGCCTGGTCAGCATCCGGTCCAGCCGTGGCCCGGCCCCCTGGGACAGCGCCAGATTGGCGCAGACCGAGGGGAAATTCGCCCCAGCCAGCGATTGCAGCAGATAGTCGATGCCATAGTTGAATTCGTGATTGCCAAGCGTAGCCGCATCATAGCCCAGCGTATTCATCGCCAGAATCGCCGGATGCATCTGCCCCGCCGCCATGCCCCGGACATAGGCGATGTAATCCCCCATCGGATTGCCTTGCAGAAAGTCGCCGGTGTCAAACAACAGGCAATTGGCGGCACCGGCGCGCAACTGGTCAATCAGGGTGCCGCACTGCGCCAGACCGACTGCGGGGTCAGGCCGGTCGCTGTAATAGTCGTACGGGGTGATATGAACATGCAGATCCGTGGTTTGCAGAATCCGCAACTGCGCCTGATCCGGCCGCAACAGGGAGGGATAGGGGGCAATGATACCCAAGGTCGCCTCATGCTCTGCGCCAGGGACACGCCCCCTGACACAAGGGTTTGCGCCTCACCCCAAGCAGTCCGGCAGACCGGAGCACACCCAACAACGGGGATCGACTGGTAAGCCTCCACTGGTCCGAACCTGACAGCCAGCGCGGGCTTACTCAATCGCTATCTTCACCCTCTGGTTGAAAACGGAAGATAATCGGCAAAGCGGTTTGCGCTTGTTTACAAGGCGTGGCAAACACGGGGCGAATTCGAGGAAATATGCGTAACGCGGAAACAGTCACCTTTGGCGGCTCGGCGCTGCAGCGCTCGGCAGAGTTGCGCAACCAGCCGGAGCAGATCGCAGCATTGTGGCAAAGCCCCGGGTCGCGTGTGGTGCCGATGTGGCGTGGGCGGCCGCTGATCGCAGGCGAGGCCCGTGATCAACTGGCGCTGCTGCCGACCAGTCATGCCTTGCTGGCGGCGATCCCGGCACCGCCACCGCTGTTTCTGGGGACGGAAGACGGCGCTGCCCGGTTCGCCGTTGATCTGTCCGGTTGGGACCCCGATATTGCCGATGCCGGTGCAGCGGTTCCGTTCATCGACCAAAGCGAACAGGGCCACCCGAGCTTGCCCGACGATCACCGCTTTGCCGATCTGCGCGCCGTGATGGCCCGGCTGTCGCCGCGCCATGCCGAACTGGCGGCCACCGCCAAGGCTGTGCAGGTCTGGCATGACAGCCACGGCTTTTGCGCCAAATGCGGCGAACGGTCTGATCTGGTGATGGCGGGGTGGCAGAGATCCTGCCCCGCCTGCGGCACCCAGCATTTTCCCCGCACCGACCCGGTGGTGATCATGCTGATCACCCGCGGCAACAAGGTGCTGATCGGGCGCAATGCCGCCTGGCCACAGGGGATGTATTCGCTGTTGGCGGGCTTTGTCGAACCGGGTGAAACCGTGGAGGGCGCAGTGCGCCGCGAAGTGATGGAAGAGGCCGGGGTCAGGGTGGGCGCTGTGACCTATCTGGCCAGCCAGCCCTGGCCGTTTCCCGCCAGCCTGATGCTGGGGTGCCGGGGCGAGGCGGTGAGCGAAACCGTGACCGTTGATCCGGCGGAACTGGAAGCGGCGTTCTGGATCAGCCGCGAAGAGATGATGGTGGTGATGGCAGGCGATCATTCCACCATCAAACCCTCGCGCCCCGGGGCGATTGCGCATTTTCTGATGGCAAACTGGCTGGCGGATACTTTGGAATGACCGGGCTTGCCTGCATCGACTTTGGCGTTCGGGTGCAGGCTGCGATGCGGGATGGCAGGCGATGAAATTCAGCACCAAAGTCGATATCGAAGCGCCGATTGATGATGTCTTTGCTGCCTTGATCGATTTCGACGGGTTCGAACGGGCGGCGCTGCGGCGCGGCGCAGAGGTGGTGCGGATGGGGCAGCCACGCCCCAACGGCGTCGATCAGATCTGGCGGGTGACATTCGCCTATCGCGGCAAGCTGCGGCAACTGACGGCGCGCCTTGTGGCGCTGGACCGCCCCAATGCGCTGCGGTTTCAAGGCACCGCAAAGTCGCTGGATGGGCAATTGCTGGTCGATCTGGTGGCGCTGTCGCGGCGCCAGACCCGGGTGACGGTCACGCTGGAAATTGCCCCGAAAACCCTGCCGGCGCGGATATTCGTGCAGTCGCTGGTGTTTGCAAGGTCCCGGATCAACGACCGGTTCGCCAAGCGGGTCCGGACTTTTGCGCAGCAGATCGAAGACAAGCTGCGCAAGCCGTCGCTGGGGTAGGGGTGCCCTCCGGCCTGCGGTGTCGCAAAGCCATAACACCACCAACCCCGCGCCGCCCCGGAGCCTGCCCCTGCGAAAGCAGGGGTGATCCGGGGCCCCGAGGCTCCAAGCCCGGAAGTCGAGGCTTCTGGCGCAATGGTCGAGGCCCCGGGTCAGGCCCGGGGCGGCGCGGTGCGATGGACTGGCGCGGTGCGATGGACTGGCGCGGTGCTGCCAAGCCTATCGCTCATTTGCACCCTTTCCGGCCAGAATCCGGTCGCGGAACCTGGCGATGCGGCTGAACCGGGTGGCAGAGGTCTTGGCCGAGGTCAGGGCAATCACATAGCCTTTCTGCCGCCCCGGGGTCAGGGTGTGAAAGGCCGCTGCCAGCTCAGGATCGCCGTCCAGCGCCTCGACCAGTTCATCGGGCAGATCGATCTCATGCGCCACCTTTGGCGGCATGGTCCCAGCCTCGGCATAGCTCATCGCTTCGCGCAGATAGGCGAGGATCACCGGCTCCATCCGGGCCACCTGATCCGGCGCGGAAAAGCGGATCATGCCGGGATGCCGGGTGTTTGGCCCTTGGCGTTCCAGCACCTTTTCCGGGTCGGCCATCAGTGCGGCGTTAAAGAAGGTCAGGCGGAAATCGGCGCGAAACGCACCGATGATGGCGATGTTGCGACCGGCATGGATGTAGCAGGGGTGGCCCCACTTTGCGGTTTCAAGCAGCCCTGCACCCCGGCAAATCCGGCGCAACTGCTGCAGCCCGGCGGCCCAGAGCCGGGTCGAACACATCGCGGTGTCAAAGCGGGCACAGCGGCCGCAGCCCTTGGCGAAAAAATCCTCGATGTCCGTGATCATGACGCCACCTGGTACCCGATCAGCCCCTTATCGCCCATGCCGCTTTGGATCCGCCGGATAGGTGCCCAGCATGGTCAGGGTCGAGGTGAAGAACCGCAACTCCTCCAGCGCCAGCCTTACATTCTGATCGGCCGGATGGCCCTCGATATCGGCAAAGAACTGGGTGGCGGAAAACGAGCCATCAACCATGTAGCTTTCCAGCTTGGTCATGTTGACCCCATTGGTGGCAAAACCCCCCATCGCCTTGTACAAAGCCGCCGGAATGTTGCGCACCCGGAACATGAAGCTGGTCATCATCCCGTCACTGCCGCGCCGGGTCAGATCCATGGCGCGCGCCATCACCAGAAACCGGGTGGTGTTGTTGGCGTGATCCTCGATATGGCGGGCCAGAATGTCCAGTCCGTTGATCTCTCCCGCCAGTTCCGATGCCAGTGCCGCCTCGGCCTTGTCGCCCAGATGTGCCACTTCACGGGCGCCTGCGGCATTGTCGGACCAGTTCAGCGTTGTCAGGTCATGCTGCGCCAGAAAGCCCCGGCACTGGCCCAGCAGGATCGACATGGCGCGGACCCGTTTCACCTCCGCCAAACTGGCACCCTTGACCGCCAGCAGGTTGATGTGAACCCGCACGAACGCTTCGCCGACGATATGCAGGCCGCTGTCGGGCAGCAGCGAATGCACATCGGCAACCCGGCCATAGGTGGAGTTTTCCACCGCAATCATCCCCAGATCGGCGGCGCCGCTGTGCACCGCCTCCAGCGCGTCCTGAAAGCTGGCGCAGGGCAGGGGGTCCAGCTCGGGATGCGCCTCGCGGCAGGCCTGATGCGAATAGGCACCCGGTTCTCCCTGAAACGCGATGCGACCGGTCATGGCGACACTCCGTAACTTCCGCGCCCCTTCGGGCGATTGGTGGCTTTTGCGCCAAAGAGGCGATTGGTCGCGGCAACTATACCTTGAAACCTGTGGGTGGAAGCGGATAGATACCGGCAAAACCACCAGATGCCGGGATGCGACATGTTCGACACGATGACCTTGACCAAAATCGTAGGGGCGCTTTGCGGGGCGTTTCTGGTGTTCCTGCTGGGAAAATGGGCGGCTGAAACCATCTATTTCGGCACACCGGGTGCCCATGACGCGGATCACGCCGCCTATTCGATCGCGATCGAGGAGGCAGGTGGCGAAGTCGGCGCCGAAGAAGGACCGGCCTTTGCCGATCTGTATGCCGCCGCCGATGTCACCAAGGGCGAAAAGCTTTATGGTCAGTGCAAGGCCTGCCACAAGCTCGATGGCACCGAAGGCACCGGCCCGCATCTGAACGGCGTGGTTGGCCGCAGTGTGGGTACCGTGGCAGGCTATACCTATACGGCGGGTGTGGTTGAACATGGCGGCACCTGGGACCCGGCGGCGCTGGATGCCTGGCTGAAAGGCCCGAAAGCCTACATTCCCGGCACCAAGATGACCTATGCCGGGATGAAAAAGCCCGAAGATCGCGCCAATTTGATTGCCTGGCTGGCAACGGTGAAATGACGGCCTGACGGCTGCTTTCCGGCGAAAATGGTCAAAAGCCGCCCCTTCCGGGCGGCTTTTTGCGGTGGATCACACCAGATGACGGAATTTTTCACACAAACGAAACTTGCGGGTGGACCCGGCCCGATTTAGCTTTCATTAACCATATCGGGTCCAGATTTGGCGAATGGTCCGGCCCGGTGCCATAAAAGGAGCGCAAGATGCAAAAGCCAGCCCGCAGCCACGCCGTTGCCCTGCAAGCCGGGGCCACCAGCCTGCGTCACCGGGTGCTGCTGGGGTCGATGGCCCTGCTGATTGGCTGCGCGCTGTGGGTCAGTGCCGCGCGGGGGCAGGACGCCGAAATCATCACCTCACACGGCATCTCGACCTTTGGTGATCTGAAATATCCCGCCGATTTCAAGCATCTGGCCTATGTGAACCCTGATGCCCCCAAAGGCGGCGAAATATCGGTGGCAGCGCTGGGCGGGTTTGACTCGATGAACCCCTATACCGTCAAGGGCCGCGCCGCCGGACTGTCTTCGGCGTTTTACGAATCGATCCTGTCCGGCACCGCTGATGAGGTCGGCGCATTTTACTGCCTCTTGTGCGAAACCATGACCTATCCCAAGGACCGCACCTGGGTCACCTTTACCCTGCGGCCCGGCATCACCTTTTCCGACGGCTCGCCACTGACCACCGAAGATGTGCTGTTTTCCTATAACCTGTTCCTGACCAAGGGGCTGGAGGATTTTCGCTTTGTCCTCGACCAACAGGTGGAAAAGGCCGAAATTCTCAGCCCGACCGAGATCAAGTTCACCTTCAAACCCGGTTTTCCGACCCGCGATCTGCCTGAAACCGTCGGTGGCCTGCCGGTGATGTCCAAGGCACATTACGAAGCGAACGCCCGCGATCTGGAAGAAAGTTCGCTGGAGCCGTTTCTGGGGTCCGCCCCCTATGTGCTGGACAAGCTGCAGGTCGGCCAATCCGTCAGCTACAAGCTGAACCCCGATTATTGGGGCCGCGACCTGCCGATCAATGTCGGTCGCAGCAATTTCGAGCGGATACGGATTGAGTACTACGCCGACAGCAATGCGGCGCTGGAGGGGTTCAAGGCGGGCAACTATACGTTCCGAAACGAAAATTCGTCGAAGAACTGGGCAACGGCCTATGATTTCCCGGCGGTGACATCGGGGGCTGTGGTCAAGGCGGAACTGCCGAACGGCAATCTGGCACCGGGGCAAAGCTGGGTGTTCAACCTGCGCCGCCCGCAGTTTGCCGACCCGCGTGTGCGTGAAGCCATTGGCCTGATGTTCAATTTCGAATGGTCGAACCAGACGCTGTTTTACGGGCTGTACACCCGGATCAATTCGTTCTGGGACAATTCCGATCTGGCAGCAACCGGTCTGCCATCGCCCGAAGAACTGGCGCTGCTGGAACCGATGAAGGACATTTTGCCCCCCGGTGTGCTGGATCAGGAACCGGTGACAGCCCCGGTGTCGAAACCCGAACAACTGGACCGCGCCAGCCTGCGCCGCGCCTCGGCGCTGCTGGACGAAGCCGGTTGGGCGGTGGGCACCGATGGCATGCGGCGCAATGCGGCGGGTGAAACCCTGCGCGCCGAGTTTATCAGCGACGATCCGTTGTTTGACCGCATCATCAATCCCTATGTCGAAAACCTGAAACGGCTGGGGGTCGATGCCTTGCTGACCCGGGTGGATGACGCGCAATTCACCAACCGCGACCGGTCCCACGATTTCGACATGATCAACGCCTCATTGGCACAAAGCTATATTCCCGGCGCCGACATGAAACAGGAGTTCGGCTCGGAAACCGCCGATGTCTCCACCTTCAACAAGATGGGGCTGAAAAGCCCGGCGGTGGACCGGCTGATTGATCTGGCGCTGGCGGCACCGTCAAAAGCCGATCTGGCAGTGGTGACCAAGGCATTGGACCGGGTGTTGCGGGCCGAGAAATTCTGGGTGCCGCAATGGTACAAGAACAAGCATACCGTCGCCTATTACAACATGTTCGAACATCCCGAAGTGATCCCGCCATTTGATTTGGGCTATCTGGATTTCTGGTGGTACAACGCGGACAAAGGCGCGGCGCTGGCGGCCTCCGGCGCGCTGAACTGATCCGATGGGTGCCTATATCCTGCGACGGCTGTTGCTGATCCTGCCGACCTTGTTCGGCATCATGGTCATCAACTTCACCTTGACCCAGTTTGTCCCCGGCGGCCCGATCGAACAGATCATCGCCCAGATCAACGGTGGCGGCGATGCGTTTGACACCATTGCCGGCGGTGGCGATGCCGGGATCGGGGCCGATCTCGGGGCGGGAGAAGAGAAATACCTCGGTGCCCGTGGCCTGCCGCCGGAGTTTATCAAGAAGCTGGAGGTGGAGTTCGGCTTTGACAAGCCGCCGCTGGAGCGGTTTCTGACGATGATCGGCAATTACCTGCGGTTCGATTTCGGCGACAGCTATTTCCGCTCGGTGTCGGTGGTGGAACTGATGATCGAAAAGATGCCGGTGTCGATCACCCTGGGTCTGTGGTCGACCCTGATCGCCTATCTGGTCTCGATCCCGCTGGGCATCCGCAAGGCGGTGCGCGACGGATCAAAGTTCGACACCTGGACCTCTGCCGCCATCATCGTCGCCTATTCGATCCCGGGCTTTCTGTTCGCCATCCTGCTGTTGGTGCTGTTCGCCGGTGGCTCCTATTACCAATGGTTCCCGCTGCGCGGTCTGCATTCGGATGATTGGGAAACCTATAGTCTGGGCGGCAAGATCCTCGACTATTTCTGGCACATCACCCTGCCGGTGCTGGCCTCGACCATTTCCAGCTTTGCCACCCTGACGCTGCTGACCAAGAACAGCTTTCTGGATGAGATCAAGAAACAGTATGTGATGACGGCGCGGGCCAAGGGGCTGGCGGAAAACCGGGTTTTGTATGGCCATGTGTTTCGCAATGCCATGCTGATCGTGATCGCCGGATTTCCCGCCGTGTTCGTGTCGGTGTTTTTCGGCGGCAGCCTGATTATCGAAACCATCTTTTCGCTCGACGGACTGGGTCGGCTGGGGTTCGAGGCGGCGGTGGCGCGCGATTATCCGGTGGTGTTCGGCACGCTCTATATCTTTGGCCTGATCGGGCTGGTGATGGGGCTGGTGTCGGACCTGATGTATGTCTGGATCGATCCCCGCATCGATTTCGCGACGCGGGAGACCTGAATGACCCCGCTTTCCCAGCGCCGCTGGCGCAATTTCCGGGCCAACCGCCGCGCCTTCTGGTCGCTCTGGCTGTTTTCGCTGCTGTTCGGTCTGTCGCTGCTGGCCGAGTTCATCGCCAATGACCGGCCACTGCTGGTGCGCTATGCCGGGCAATATTACACGCCGATCTTCAGCTTTTACCCTGAAACCGCGTTTGGCGGCGATTTCCAGACCGAGGCGATTTACCGCGACAGCTTTGTGCAATGCCTGATCGTTGCCGCCGCCAATGACGGCTGTCTGGATGATCCGGCGGCGACCTTGGCCGATGCCGCCGATGGCGAAGTGGGCGGCACAGCGATTGCCAAAGGCTTCATCCTGTGGCCGCCGATCCCCTATTCGTTCAACACCATCAATGACATCGACGGCACTGCGCCCTCCAAACCCGATGCCAGGCACTGGCTTGGCACCGACGATACCGCCCGCGATGTGGTGGCGCGGGTGATCTATGGTTTCCGTCTTTCCGTCGCATTCGCGCTGATCGTGACATTCTGCACCTCGGTGATCGGTATCGCGGCGGGCGCGGTACAGGGCTATTTCGGCGGGTTGATCGACCTGACCTTTCAGCGCATCATCGAACTGTGGGGGGCGATACCGACGCTTTATGTCATCATCATCATGGCGGCGTTTGTGCGGATGAATTTCTGGCTTTTGGTGTTTCTGATGGTTTTGTTCGGCTGGACCGGGCTGGTGGCGGTGGTGCGGGCCGAGTTTCTGCGGGCACGGAATTTCGAATATGTCCGGGCGGCCAAGGCTCTGGGAGTATCGGACCGCACCATCATGTTCCGCCATGTGCTGCCGAATGCGATGGTCGCCACCCTGACCTTTCTGCCCTTCATCATCACCGGGGCCATCGGCACCCTGGCCAGTCTTGATTTTCTGGGTTTCGGGCTGCCGTCGTCGCTGCCGTCATTGGGCGAACTGACGCTGCAGGCCAAGCAGAACCTGCAGGCACCATGGCTCGGCTTTACCGCATTCATCACCTTTGCCACCATGCTCAGCCTGCTGGTGTTCATCTTTGAAGGTGTGCGCGATGCCTTTGACCCGCGAAAGATCTTCCGATGAGCGTGCTGGAGGTGAAAGACCTGACAATCCGGTTTCGGCAGGACGGCAGGGTGAACGAGGCTGTGCGCCGCGTGTCTTTCACCGTCGGCAAAGGCGAAACCGTGGCGCTGGTCGGCGAAAGCGGCTCGGGCAAATCGGTGACGGCGCTGGCCACCGTCAGCCTGTTGCCCGACGCGGCGGAGGTCAGCGGCTCGGTGACCTGGGGCGGGCGGCAGATGATCGGGGCCGCCGAACGCGATCTGCGGCGGGTGCGCGGCAATGACATCAGCTTCATCTTTCAGGAGCCGATGACCAGCCTGAACCCGTTGCACACGCTGGAACGCCAGATCGCCGAAAGCCTGGCGCTGCATCAGGGGCTGTCTGGCGCTGCGGCGAAGGCGCGGATCATCGAACTGCTGCACAAGGTCGGAATCGCCGATGGCGAAAGCCGGCTGGGGGCCTATCCGCACCAGTTGTCCGGAGGGCAACGCCAGCGGGTGATGATCGCCATGGCCTTGGCCAACGGGCCGGAGCTCTTGGTGGCGGATGAACCGACCACCGCACTGGATGTCACCATTCAGGCGCAGATTCTGGAGCTGCTGGCGGAGCTGAAACGGGCGGAAGGGATGAGCATGCTGTTCATCACCCATGATCTCGGCATCGTGCGCGCCATCGCCGACCGGGTCTGCGTGATGCAGGGCGGCGAGATTGTCGAACAGGGTGTGACAGCCGATATTTTCGCCAATCCGCGCCATCCCTACACCCAAAAGCTGCTGGCGGCAGAGGCCAAGGGGCGGCCTGATCCGGTGGCCGCCGATGCCCCCGAAGTGCTGCGCACCGAGGCGCTGCGGGTGTGGTTTCCGATCACGCGGGGGTTGCTGCGCAAGACGGTCGGCCATGTCAAGGCGGTCAATGCGGCATCCATCGCGGTGCGGGCCGGGGAAACGCTGGGGATTGTTGGCGAGTCGGGGTCGGGCAAGACCACGCTGGGGCTGGCGATCCTGCGGCTGATCCGGTCCGACGGGCCGGTGCTGTTTCAGGGCCGCGACATTCAGCGGCTGCAGTCGGGCGACATGCGCCCGCTGCGCGCCGACATGCAGGTGGTGTTTCAGGACCCCTATGGCAGCCTGTCGCCCCGGATGACGGTGCAGGAGATCATTGCCGAAGGGCTGGGGGTGCATGGCGCGCGGGGTGGTTCGCTCGGTGGCCAGCCGCGCGACATGGTGGCAGAGATCATGACCGAGGTCGGGCTGGACCCCGCCACCATGGGCCGCTATCCG
Organism: Paracoccaceae bacterium; assembly: GCA_043736155.1. Lineage (GTDB taxonomy): Bacteria > Pseudomonadota > Alphaproteobacteria > Rhodobacterales > Rhodobacteraceae > JANNRR01. The sequence goes on from JAYTDA010000060.1 coordinate 13,473, forward strand.
CATGAGTTTTCCGGCGGTCAGCGGCAACGGGTGGCAATTGCCCGCGCGATGATCCTGCGCCCGAAACTGGTGGTGCTGGATGAGCCGACATCAGCGCTCGACATGACCGTGCAGGTGCAGATCGTCGATCTGCTGCGCGACTTGCAGCGCAAATACGGGCTTGCCTATCTGTTCATCAGCCACGACCTGCGGGTGGTCCGCGCCCTGGCCCATCATGTGATCGTGATGAAACAGGGCGATGTGGTTGAAGCCGGGACTGCGGCAGAGATCTTCGCCAATCCGCAAAGCGCCTATACAAGGGCGCTGATGGCCGCTGCGTTCGATCTGCGGGCCGAAGCGGTTTAGGGCGGGATGGGTTTGATGGAGCTGAACGACCGTGTCTTTCCGCGCCGCCCCGGACTTGATCCGGGGCCTCGACAGTGCGGGCGCACCGGCAGACTCGGGGCCCCGGATCAGGTCCGGGGCGGCGCGGGAATGGCTGATTACTCTGCTCCGGATTCCATCCCAAATCATCCCGCCAGAGGGGCCCCAAGTTGAAGATCTTGTTTGTCCACCAGAATTTCCCCGGCCAGTTCCCGCATCTGTCGGAAGAGATGCAGCGGTTGGGCCATGAAGTGATGGCGCTGACCGCCGAGCAGAACCAGCGCCCCTCCAAGGTTTCGGTGGCGCGCTACAAATACGGGCTGGAAAAGGCGACCGACGCTGTCGGCAAGATCGGCGCCAACCACTATGAACGGGCCGAACAGGGGTTGGCTGCGGCGCGCGGCGCCATGGCGCTGAAGGTCCAGAACGGCTTTACCCCCGATGTCATCATCGGCAATATCGGCTGGGGCGAAACCCTGTATCTGCGCGATGTCTGGCCCGCCGCGCGGATGCTGGCTTACGGCGAGTTCTGCTATCATTCGCGCGGCTATGACACCGATTTCGATCCGGAATTTCAGCCGCAAAGCACCAGCGCCCAGATCATGGTCACCTCGCGCCGGTCGCATCTGGTGCAGGCAATGACCGATGCCGATGCGGCGATCGTGCCGACCCATTGGCAGGCCTCGACCTTTCCGAAGTGTTTCCGCTCGATGATCACCGTGGTGCATGACGGGGTCGATACCGCCGTGCTGAAGCCCGACCCGACAGCGCATGTGATGCTGCCCGGCTCTGGCATCCTGCTCCGCCAGGGCGATGAAGTGCTGACCTATGTCAGTCGCAATCTCGACCCCTACCGGGGCTTTCACGTGTTTTTGCGATCCTTGCCGGCGGTGCTGAAGGCGCGCCCCAATGCCCGGGTGGTGATTGTCGGCGGCGATGACCGCGGTTATGGCAAGGCCCCGCCGGGTGGCGGGCCGTGGAAGGATTATCTGCTGGCGCAGATGCCGGGGCAGATCGACCTGACCCGGGTGCATTTCACCGGCAAGGTGCCCTATGACACCTTTGTCAGACTGCTGCAGGTCACCCGGGTGCATTGCTATCTGACCTATCCGTTTGTGCTCAGCTGGTCGATGATCGAGGCGATGTCTGCCGGGGCATTGGTGATCGGGTCCCGCACCGCCCCGGTGATGGAAGTGATTGATGACGGGATAAACGGGCGGCTGGTCGATTTCTTTGACATCGAGGGCTGGTCGGCGGCGTTTATCGAGGCGCTGGCCCATCCGGAACGGGCACTGGCGCTGCGCCAGGCGGCGCGCCAGACCGCGCTGGAGCGCTATGACCTGCGCCGCATCTGCCTGCCGCAGCAGGTGAAATTCATGGAAACCGCCGGTCTGTAGTCCGGGGCACCGACCTATCGCCGCTTCCAGGCGGGGAGAGGCAGGGCTATCGCCTATGGCCGCTGGCAGGACCGCAGACGCCGCGCCCGCCTCTCCCCCGGCCCCTCTCCCGGTGGGAGAGGGGGGCGACACGGCACCGTCCGCGTCCCCCTCTCCGGCTTCGCAGAGGGGTCAGGGGAGAGGAACCTGCCACCTGCGATAGCCCTGGGGGCGAGAGAGGCGAGAGGTTCGCGCAATCGGCACGAAGGTGTGCCGACAGTGACGGCGGTGCCCTGTCCTGACCGGGTGGCGTTGGCGCAAGGGGTGGAAGTGAGTATTTGCGCAAAAGACAAGCCGGGTGGCAGGTGTGCCGGGCACCCCCCCCTTGCCATCGGCCCCCGGTGCAGGCTAGCTTGCTTTTGTCAGAACCGGGAGACATGGGCCGCAAGGCCCGGGCCGATGGAGCAAGCGCCCCGCTAAACTCTCAGGCAAAAGGACCGTTCTGACAGCGGACTCTGGAGAGTGGTGCGACAGCACCCGCCGAAGGGATAACGATCTCAGGCGCCCCGGCTTGCCGGGGTGAGAACAGAGGGGGCATCGGCGGTGGGCAGCACCCACCTGTGGCGATGCCCGGCCCGAATGGCCGGTTTGGGGGCGCAATGGATGATCTGAAACAGACGGTGCTGCATGGGCTGCATCTGGCCCTTGGGGCAAGGATGGTGGGATTTGCCGGTTATGACATGCCGGTGCAGTACCCGATGGGGGTGATGACGGAGCATCTGCACAGCCGGTCAGCCGCAGGTCTGTTCGATGTCAGCCACATGGGGCAGGTGCTGGTGCGCGGCCCCACGGTCGAGGCGGCGGCGCTGGCGCTGGAGGCTTTGGTGCCGGTGGATCTGTTGGGGCTGGCACCGGGGCGGCAGCGCTATGGCATGTTTACCAACGCTTCAGGCGGCATTCTGGATGACCTGATGGTGGCGAACCGGGGCGATCATCTGTTGGTGGTGGTCAATGCCGCCTGCAAGGCGGCGGATATTGCCCATATGCGGGCCGGGATGCCGGACTGTGAGGTGACCGAAGTGACCGACCGCGCTTTGCTGGCGCTGCAGGGGCCACGGGCCGAGGTGGCGTTGGCGCGGCTGCTGCCCGGGGTCGCCGCGATGCGGTTCATGGATGTGGCGGTGCTGCCCTGGGGCGGGGGGGACCTGTGGGTTTCCCGCTCCGGCTACAGCGGCGATGACGGGTTTGAGGTCTCGGTGCCGGAGGCGCAGGCGGTGGCATTGGCCCAGGCGCTGCTGGCGATGCCGGAGGTGGCGCCGATCGGGCTGGGTGCTCGCGACTCGTTGCGGCTGGAGGCGGGGCTGTGCCTCTATGGCCATGACATCGACACCACGACATCGCCGGTTGAAGGCGCGCTGGACTGGGCCATCGGCAAGGTGCGCCGGACCGGGGGGGCAAGGGCGGGCGGCTTTCCCGGCGCTGCGCGGATTTTGGGCGAACTGACCGATGGTGCTGCACGGCGCAGGGTCGGGCTGTTGCCCGACGGCCGCGCTCCGATGCGCGAAAGCACCCCACTGTTTGCCGCAGCGACCGGGGGGGCGGAAGTGGCCCGGATATCCTCTGGTGGCTTTGGTCCCAGCCTGCAGCGGCCGATTTCGATGGCAACCCTGCCGATGGCGCTTTGCCAACCCGGAACCACGCTTTACGCTGAGGTCCGTGGCAGGCGTCTGGCCGCCACTGTCTGCGGCCTGCCATTCCGGGCCACCACCTTCAAACGCTGAAACCACAACCGTCGGGGAAACAGATGAAATTTACCGAAGATCATGAGTGGCTGCGCGTCGAAGGCGATCTGATCGTCGTTGGCATCACCGAATATGCGGCAGCCCAACTGGGCGATGTGGTGTTCATTGAGCTGCCGGAGGTCGAGGTGATGGTGGCCGAAGGCGATGAAGTGGTGGTGATCGAAAGCGTCAAGGCGGCATCGGACATTCTGGCCCCGGTCACCGGCGAAGTGGTCGCAGTGAACGCAAGCCTGGCCGACAATCCGGCATTGGTGAACCAGGACCCGCAGGGGGCGGCCTGGATGTTCAAGATCAGGGTCGATGATCTGTCGGTGCTGGATGGTTTCATGGATGAAGACGACTATCAGGCTCATATCGCCTGACCCCCCAAAAACTGAACCCGGAATGCCTGATCGGCGGAGCCTGCCATGCCCTATGTCGAAACCCCCTATGATCCCTATGATTTCGCCAATCGCCGCCATATCGGCCCTTCGCCTGCCGAAATGGCCGAAATGCTGGCGGTTTTGGGGGTCGGTTCGCTGGATGAGCTGATCGGGCAGACTGTGCCTGCCGATATAAGGCAAAAGGTGGCGCTGGACTGGCCGCCGCTGTCGGAACACGCACTGCTGGCGCGGATGCGCGACATTGGCGGGCAGAACGGGGTAAAGACCAGCCTGATCGGCCAGGGCTATTACGGCACCGTCACCCCCCCCGCCATTCAGCGCAACATTCTGGAAAACCCGGCCTGGTATACCGCCTATACCCCCTATCAGCCCGAGATTGCCCAAGGGCGGCTGGAGGCGTTGCTGAATTATCAGACCATGATCTGCGATCTGACTGGCCTCGCCGTGGCCAATGCCAGCCTGCTGGATGAAGCCACCGCCTGTGCCGAGGCGATGGTGATGGCGGAACGCGTCGCCAAATCGAAGGCGCGCGGCTTTTTTGTCGATGAAAACTGCCACCCGCAAAACATCGCGGTGATGCGGACACGGGCGGCGCCGTTGGGGATCAAGGTGATGGTCGGTGCCGTGGACGCGCTGGACCCGGGTGCGGTGTTTGGCGCGATTTTCCAGTATCCCGGCACCTTTGGCGATATCCGCGATTTCACCGGGGCGGTTGCCGCCCTGCACGGCGCCAAGGCGGTGGCGGTGATGGCGACCGATCTCTTGGCCTTGACGCTGCTAAAGGAACCCGGCGCGATGGGGGCGGATATCGCCGTCGGCTCCAGCCAGCGCTTTGGCGTGCCGATGGGCTATGGCGGCCCCCACGCCGCCTTTATGGCCTGCCGCGAAGAGATGAAACGCTCATTGCCGGGGCGGATCGTCGGGGTGTCGGTCGATGCGCGGGGCAGTCGGGCCTACCGGCTCAGCCTGCAAACCCGCGAGCAGCATATCCGCCGGGAAAAGGCGACATCGAACGTCTGCACGGCGCAGGCTTTGCTGGCGGTGATGGCCAGTTTCTATGCGGTGTTCCATGGCCCGGTGGGGCTGAAAGCGATTGCCGAACGGGTGCATTTCCGCACCGTGCGGCTGGCCAAGGCGTTGCGCGCAGCCGGGGCCAAAGTGTCGCCAAAGGCGTTTTTCGACACGATCACGGTGGAGGTTGGCGTGGGGCAGGCCGGCATACTGGCGGCTGCCCGCGCCGAAGGGCTGAATTTCCGCAAGATCGGGCTGGACCGGGTTGGGATCTCTTTGGATGAAACCACCGATGATGCGGTGCTGCTGCGGGTTCTGCGCGCCTTTGGCATTCTGACGGTGCCGCCGCATCGCGGAACGCTGGGTTTCCCCGAGGCGATGCTGCGCCAGACCCGCTATCTGACCCATCCGGTGTTCCAGATGAACCGTGCCGAGTCGGAAATGATGCGCTATATGCGCAGGCTTTCCGACCGCGATCTGGCGCTGGACCGGGCGATGATTCCGCTCGGCTCCTGCACGATGAAGCTGAATGCGGCGGCAGAGATGATGCCGGTGACCTGGCCGGAGTTCGGCTCCCTGCACCCCTTTATCCCCGCCGATCAGGCGCTGGGTTATGCCGGGGTGATCACCGATCTGTCCGCCAAGTTGTGCCAGATCACCGGCTATGACGCGATGTCGATGCAGCCCAATTCCGGGGCACAGGGCGAATATGCCGGGCTTTTGACCATTGCTGCTTATCACAGGGCGCAGGGGCAGGGGCACCGCGATATCTGCCTGATCCCGGTTTCGGCGCATGGCACCAACCCGGCATCGGCGCAGATGGCCGGGATGAAGGTGGTGGTGGTGGGCAGCCTGCCCAATGGCGACATTGATCTGGAGGATTTCCGCGCCAGGGCGGCGGCGGCTGGCGACAGACTGGCGGCTTGCATGATCACTTATCCCTCGACCCATGGCGTGTTCGAGGAATCGGTGCGCGAGGTTTGCGCCATCACCCATACACAGGGCGGGCAGGTCTACCTTGACGGTGCCAACATGAACGCCATGGTCGGCCTGTCGCGCCCCGGCGATATCGGATCGGATGTCAGCCACCTGAACCTGCACAAGACCTTTGCCATCCCCCATGGCGGTGGTGGCCCGGGGATGGGGCCAATCGGCGTCAAGGCGCATCTGGCCCCCTATCTGCCGGGGCATCCCGAGACGGGCGGTTCCCAAGGGCCGGTTTCGGCGGCACCCTATGGCTCCGCCTCGATCCTGCTGATATCCTGGGCCTATTGCATGATGATGGGTGGGGCGGGGCTGACGCAGGCAACCAAGGTGGCGATCCTGAATGCCAATTACATCGCCACACGGCTGGATGCAGCGTTTCCGGTGCTGTTCAAGGGCAAAGCGGGCCGGGTGGCGCATGAATGCATTCTGGACCCCCGCGCCTTTGAGGCATCCGCCAGTGTGACGGTGGATGACATCGCCAAACGCCTGATCGACAACGGCTTTCATGCCCCGACGATGAGCTGGCCGGTGGCGGGCACCCTGATGGTGGAACCGACCGAATCCGAGACCAAGGCCGAGATTGACCGGTTCATCACCGCCATGCTGGCGATCCGCGCCGAGATCGCGGCGGTGGAAAGCGGGGCCTTGCCGCGCGACAACAACCCGCTGAAACATGCCCCCCATACGGTGAATGATCTGGTGGCAGACTGGGACCGGCCCTACAGCCGCGAACAGGGCTGTTTCCCCCCAGGTGCCTTCCGGGTCGACAAATACTGGCCCCCGGTGGGGCGGGTCGATAACGTGTTCGGCGACCGCAACCTGATCTGCACCTGCCCGCCGCTGGAGGACTATCAGGAGGCGGCGGAGTAGGGAGGGGGTGGCCGGTCAGGCGACAGCCGACAGTCCCCGACGCCGAAGCCGCACCATCGCGTCCTTGCCCCTTGGGTCGGCGTCATACAGATCGGCACGGCTGGTCAGATAGCCATGCCAGGTGCTTTTGACCTGTTGGCTGATCTGGGTCTTGTGGTGCCGGTGCATCAAGGCATTCAGGTCGGTGATCCGCAGCCCTTCGCCTGGGGTTCCGTGCTGATCAATGATTGCCAGTATATTGTGGTCCAGTTCGCCAAACGGGGCTGATGGAGCGGGCTTTGCCTTCTCCACCGGTTTGACCACCTCCGCCACCCTGACCTGCACCTGCACAAACTCGGTACAGGCGGCGCGGAAGCCTTGGGGGGCTTTGGCTTCGCCCATGCCGCAGACATGCAGGCCCTTTTCGCGCAGCCGATGCGCCAGATGGGTGAAATCGCTGTCGGAACTGGCGATGACAAAGGCGTCCGGCGCTTGGCCAAAGGCCATCTCCATCGCGTCGATGGTCAGCAGCAGATCAGCGGCGTTCTTGCCGGCACCGGCATGGATATAGCGAAACCCTGGCATGGTCAGCCACAGGGATGGGACGTTGGCTCCGGCGTAAACCCGGGCGATGTCCAGCCGCCCCAGCCGGTGGCCGCAGTGCAGGATCTGGTCGGCAAAGGCGGCGCTGACATTGTCGCCATCCACCAGCACTGCAACCCGGTTGACCATCTTTTCCACCCGACACGAAACCCTTTGCGCCGACAGTGACCGGCGTTTTCGGCATAACTTGGGCGGATCACGCAAATGCGCAGGACCATGGCCGGGAATCGGCAGTTCTTCCTGTTTTTTCGCCCGGTAATTTGCTTCACTGCTGCCGGAAGGCAAAGGAGGATTTGTGATGAACGCGGTTCAGTCTTTGGCGCGCTGTTGCAGCGCTGCGGCGATCATCGCACTGGCGCTGCTGGCCCCCGGCAAGGGTTGGTCAGAGGCAAATTTCGTGCCGGTGGAGACCCAGTATATCGCAGCCCTTGGCCCAACGGACGCCACCTCCGGCAATGATGCCGCGACATGGGGCCTGTGGGCCATCGATCCCGGCCCGCGCGGGGTGCGGACCAGCCGCTATCAAAGCCTGATCGACAATGGCGGCGTTGCCCCGCGCGGCTGGCAGTTTGACCCTTCGGCCTGGTGGCTGGAAGAACATGGGCTGATCATGGAAAAGCCCGGCTTTCCGTTGCCGCCCGGCCAGTATGTGGTGACCGGCGGTCGCGAAGCCACGGCGGTGCTGACGGTGGACGCCGCTGATGGCGCTGGCAATCAGGCCTGGCAGCTATCCGACGCGGCGACGTTGTATGATGTCACGCATCTCGGTTGCCGTGCCGCGCTGTACACCGCCAGCGCCGCTGGCCAGTCCTGCACCCCCGACCGGGCGCCCACCGATGTCTTTCCGATGGTGCCCGGACGCGCAATGCCCACGATAGCAGGCTGCAGCAAACAGGATTATCAGGTGCTGATCGTGATCGGGAAACGGCTGGAAAGCTGATCGGGCCGGTTCTGCCCGGCCCAGCCGCCCCTATTCGGCCTGGAACCCCGCCGCCTTGTGGCTGCCGTCGCAAAACGGCTTGTTGGCCGAATGGCCGCAGCGGCACAGCCAGGTCTGCGTGACCCTGTTGACGGTGCGGCCGGTGCCGCTGACCACTTCCAGATTGCCGGTGACTTTCAGCGAACCGTTCGGCTGTGGTTCGACAGTCACCGGACCGCCCCGCGCCTCCAGCACCTTGAGCGCGCCGGCTGCCGGTTCACCCGATGCGGTAAACCCGGCGGCACTGTGGGCGCCATCGCAATAGGGCTTGTTCTGCGACTGGCCACAACGGCACAGCGTGGCGCGCGGCGTGGCCTGGGCCTGACCCCGGATCCGCAGCTCCGCCTCGAACGCCAGCGGGCCATTTTCGCGGATCCGCACCGTGTTGACCACTGGCGGCGTGTCCGATGTCGCCGTGCCATCCTGCCGCGCCACCCGGATCGCCCCCGAGGGGCAATTGAGCGCGGTGAACATCACCCGGTCCGCCGGCGCTGCATCGGGGTGAATCCAGTCGCCCGAGACGTTGGGCACATACACCTCCGGTTGGCCCAGCACACAGCCGCGCGAATGGATGCAGCGGCTGGCATCGAAACGGATGGTGACATCGCGGCCCTTGACCACGTCTTCGCTCATGGCATTGCTCCTTGCTGGTGGGGCCAGGCTAGGTCAAAACCGGTCCTTTGGAAACCGCTTTGATCGAGCGGTCCCGGGCGGCGCGACCGCCCGGGCAGCGCGCGCCGCAGCGCCAGCGTCGATTTACCGCCCTGCGCCACCCAGCGGTTTCTTGACAAGCAAACAGCCATTGGCCACATAAGGAACCGTTGGGGTCGTAGCTCAGTTGGGAGAGCGCGTCGTTCACAATGACGAGGTCAGGGGTTCGATCCCCCTCGACTCCACCAGATCGCCAGAGCGGCCGATCCTGCACCCCGCATGGCTTGCCGGAGGCCGCCGGTTGACTGCCAACCGGTTCCCGCCCAAGAATGCTGGCGACGGTGCGGACTTTTCACTAGCGATAGGCGTTGCGGCGAAATATACACCTGATCTAGTGGACACAAAGGGGTTGACCATGAACAGGGGAATTTTCGCCGCATGGGTCAGCCTTGCCATGCTGGCCGCCGCACCGGCCTGCAGTGCAGACCGCTCGATCCTGGGCTGGGGGCGGCTGTTCACCAACGATTTCATCGGCGATGGTCAGGACCGCTGGCGGTCCGGTTCCTATACCATCAGCCAGGTGCGGGGCCAGACCTGGGGCGGGACGCTGCCGCCGTTTGGCGAGATTCTGGAATACAGGCTGCAGACCCAGATCATCGCCGCCGCCGATCTGGCCAACCCGTCAGCGGCGGACCGGCGCTATGCCGGGGTGCTGTCGTTTGGGGTTCACAGCCATTTCAGCCTTGGCGGTGCCGAAGCCAGTCTGGGGGCTGATCTGGTGGTCACCGGGCCGCAAACCGGGGTTGGCGGCTTTCAAAGCTGGGCCCACGGGCTGGCAGGTGCGCCAGGGCCGGGTGGGTTGGATCAGCAGATTTCCAACGGTTTTCACCCGACACTGGGGGCGGAACTGGGCAAAACCTTTACCTTTTCCAACAATACCAGCATTCGCCCGTTTGGCGAACTGCGGGCGGGCGATGAAACCCTGTTGCGGGTCGGGGGTGATCTGGTGATCGGGGGCTTTGCCACCGGCAGCCTGATGCTGCGCGATACCGTCACCGGCCAACGCTACCGCGCCATCGAGGGCGACGGGGCACCGGGGTTCAGCTTTGTGCTGGGGGCCGATGTGGCGGCGGTGGCCAGTTCGGTCTATCTGCCCGGGTCCGACCCGCTGGAATTGAGCAAGACCCGCACCCGCGCCCGCGCCGGGGTCTATTGGCAAGGTGACCGGTTTGACCTGTTTTACGGGCTGACCTGGGCAAGCCGCGAGTTCGAAACCCAACCCGAAGGCCAGACCCTGGGGTCGCTGAACCTGCGTATCCGTTTCTGATCTGCAACAGCGGCCAGCGGCGCCGGACTGCGCTGCGGCAGGCAGCGCAAATTCGCTTGCCACATGAAGAAACTGTGTTAACGGATAGTTAATACACAACAAAAAACGACGAGGCAGGCTGACAGGAATGGAAACGGGCTTTCGTGGCACGTTTGTCATCGCATGGGCTCAGACCGAACTGGATGGAATCGCTGGCGCGGCACTTGATGCCTTGTCGGTCGGTGCGGTCTGGCGCTGGTCGGGGCAATCCGTCCGGGTGGACGGGCCACAGGAGCTGCTGCTTCTGGGCGACGCCGTGGGAGAGGCAAATCTGAGAAAACGCGCCGCCGTCATGGTGCGGCGGCTGATGGGCAGTGCCCTGGACCCGGCCACAGCGGTTCGCCAGGCGGAACCTGCCGCAGACCACGGTTTTGTGGTCACCGACGGGCGGCAAAGCTTTACCGCCACCATGGTCGGATCATCAGCAACACCAACGATGCTGCTGATGTTCCTCGATGAACTGCCGCCGGTCGACACCGACCTGTGGGTGGTGCGGCGCACCGTGGATCTGGCGGAAAGCAAGACCGGCAGCGGGGCGTCAGGCGGGGTGATCTGCTTTACCCCCGGCACCCGGATATTGACCGCCAATGGCCCGGTCCCGGTTGAAGCCTTGCGCATGGGCGACAGGGTCCAGACCAAGGACGACGGGGCACAGCAGATCCTGTGGATCGGATCGCGCAGGATGACCGGGGCGCGTTTGTACGCCATGCCGCATCTGCGCCCGATCCGCATCCGCGCCGGGGCGCTGGGCATCGACATTCCCGATGGCGATCTGATCGTCTCACCGCAGCACCGGATGCTGGTCCGGGGCCGGGCGGCACAGGCGCTGTTCAACGCGCCAGAAGTGCTGATGGCGGCGGCAGACATGATCAACGATCGCTCGATCTCGGTCGATCATGCCCTGCGCGAGGTGACCTATATTCACCTGCTGCTGGAGCGCCACCAGATCGTCTGGGCCAACGGGGTTGAAACCGAAAGTTTCCACCCCGCCAACACCTCGATGGAAACGCTGGACGCAGGCCAGCGGCAAGCCCTGCTGGCGCTGCGGCCGGACCTCGGGCTGGACCCGCATCTTTATGGCGACTATGCCCGGCGCAACCTGTCGGGGTCCGAGGCGGCCATTCTGCGCCATGACGGCGGGTTGCGGCTGGGGTCGCTGCAAAGCGGGTGATGCCATTGACACCGGGGTTTCCCCCTGTATAAGCCGCCCGTTCCGGCCTGCCATGGTCGGGACTTTCATTGGTGTTGGTGGCCCCTGCAAGGGGAAGCCTGTCGCCTGGTCCGAAAGGGCTGGGAAAGGACAACGCCCTTCCCGCGCGCAAGCGCCTTACAGAAGGAGATCAGCCGTGACCAAACGCACGTCTGCCAAGCACAAGATCGACCGCCGCATGGGCGAAAATATCTGGGGTCGCCCGAAATCGCCGCTGAACAAGCGCGAATACGGCCCCGGCCAGCACGGTCAGCGCCGCAAGAACAAGCTGTCGGACTTCGGCACCCAGTTGCGCGCCAAGCAGAAACTCAAGGGCTATTACGGCGACCTGACGGAAAAGCAGTTCCGCAAGTT
>JAYTDA010000061.1:0-3849 GCA_043736155.1 Paracoccaceae bacterium
GGTGCTATAACCGAGATCGGGTCTTTGGAAGTCTCCAGCCGATTGCCTGCCAGAGCCATGCGCCAATGGAGCAGGTAGTCCATCGGTGATGTGCCGACCATCGCCTTAAATTTCAAAGCAAAGCTGGATCGTGACATGCCCGCGCGTGCGGCCAGATCCTGCAACGTCCAGCGCTGCGCCGGATCACCATGTATTGCGTTCAGGGCGATGCTCATCTGTCTGTCGGCCAGCGCGAACAGCCAGCCCACCCCTGACCCCGCCGCATCCGCCAGATGCATCCGCAGCGCCTGAACCAGCATCATCTGCGCAAGGTGTTCGATGATCAGATAGCCACCCGGCTGCGGGTCGCGCAATTCTGTCATCATCCGCTCGATCGACCAGCGCAGCGCAGCCTGCCCCGGCGCGTCGCGAATATGAACGATGGGCGGCAGCATCCGCAGCAAAAGACCTGACGTGTTGCCCGCCAGCCCAAACCGGTTGCTGACAAGAGAGAATGTTCCGCCGCCGTTCAAGAAGGCGATCCCGCCTTTGAGCGTGGCAGCAAAGATTGTGGCCGCATCAACTGTGGGCAAGGTCAGGTCACTGGACAGACGGAACGGTCGCCCGCTTGGCAACAGAAAGCAATCGCCGGTGTTCAGCCGAACCGGGTCAGGCACACCGGTGACCGACAGCCAGCAAGCGCCGGACACCACGGCACCGGTCTTGATGCCCGCTTGCTGGTCTGGAAACTGGATTGCCCAGTCACCGCCAGCCTCCAGCCCCGCCGACAAATAGTTGCTCGGTTTCAGCAGCGCCAGAACGTTTGACAGCGGGTCCATGAGAAGCCTCGGACGATTGGAAGGATAATACGGATGATAACGTATAGATCGTATGGCATCAACTGCCTATGTTTCTTCTTAACAGGGCTGCACCCGCAGTTTTGAACCCTTATGAAGGAGAAATTGCATGCGTGTATTTGTAACTGGTGCTACAGGATTTGTAGGCTCCGCCGTTGTGGCCGATCTGATTGCAGCGGGCCATCAGGTGTTGGGGCTGGCCAGATCAGACGCCGCCGCAACGGCCTTGCTGGCCGCCGGGGTCAAGGTCCATCGCGGCGATCTTGAGGATATCGACAGTCTGCAGCGGGGCGCAACCGCCACGGATGGGGTGCTCCACACAGGCTTCATTCACGACTTTGCCCGATTCAAGCAAGTGTGCGAGATCGACGGGCGCGCCATAGGGGCACTTGGGTCCGCCATCGCAGGCACCGACAAGCTGATGATCGTTACTGCAGGTGTGGCCTTTTTGGCATCCGGTCGGCTTGCAACGGAACAGGATGCAGGCCCTGCTCCGTCTGACGCCTATCCCCGGATGTCGGAACAGGCGGCGGCGACTGCGGCGGCGCAAGGTGCGCGGGTTTCGGTGTTGCGACTTGCGCCATCCGTGCATGGCGACGGCGATCATGGCTTTGTGCCGATGCTGATCAACATCGCGCGCGAAAAGGGCGTGTCGGCCTATATCGACGAGGGCGCAAATTGCTGGGCAGCCGTGCCTCGGCTTGATGCCGCAGCACTGTTCAGGCTGGCGTTGGAAAAGGGGACCGCAGGGGCGAGTTACCATGGCGTCGCGGAAGAAGGCATCGCCTTTCGCGATATTGCAGAAGCCATCGGTCGCGGCTTGAACCTGCCGGTTGTGTCGCTTTCACCCGACAGGGCCGCCGATCATTTCGGCTGGTTCACCGGATTTGCAGGGCTTGATTGCCCGGCGTCCAGCGCATGGACCCGGGCGCAACTGGGCTGGCAGCCGACGCGGGCCGGGTTGATCAACGACCTTGATCAAGGGCACTATTTCAAGGTCTGACCCGCATCCGCTACCGGTCCAGCGGGGTCGCCCCAAATCTTAGTCCGTCGAGCAACAGATCGACCATGCGACGCGTATGGTCAGCCCCGTCGTCACCCGAGGCGACCGACAGATTGCCGATGGCGCGCAAAAGGTCATAGGGGGCGACACCGGGGCGAACCTCTCCGGCGGTTTCCGCTGCTTGAAGCAGCAAGGTCAGCGCGGGTTCAAAACTGGCCCGGAAATAGCCGGGCAACGTCTCGAAAGCGGGGTCGCCTGAATGCAAGGCAGTGGCGAGGCCTTTCTTAGTTGCAATGAATGCCGTGTAGCGGATCAGCCATTGCGACAGGGCCTCACCGGGCGGATGCGCAGATGCCAGCGCGGCAGCCTCGGCGGTGCAAGCGTCAACTTCGCGGCGAAACACGGCTGCGATCAGATCGGCGCGGTTCGGAAATCGACGATAGAGCGTGCCAAGGCCGAGGCCCGCCTTTGCCGCGATTTCGCGCACCGGGGCATCAACGCCAGAGGCCGCGAACACCATCTTTGCGGCTTCGAGCACCGCATCTTCATTGCGCTGTGCATCGGCACGGATGGGCCGCTTAGGGAGCTTGTCGTCGCGCTGCGGTTTATCCGGTGATTTTGCCAAACACGCCTCTTTCATTGGTTTGGCTCCATCGCGGTCCAAATCACCCTTGATATACGGAACATTGATCCGTATATGAACTCTACAAGCGGAACATTGATCCGAATCATCCATGGATCAGCGTTCCGCTTACCAAGGGATAAGCGAACCCATCCCGTTTCACCATCCAAATTTCAGGATATCCTGCCATGAACAATCTGATAACCGAAGCCCGCCACATTCCCGTCAGTGACGCGGTCCAGACCGTCTCTATCAGCCCGGTCACACTTCCCGCCCCGGCCCGAGGACTACCATTGGAACTGCGGATCACAGCGCCCGTGACGGGCCGTGACCTGCCCGTCATTCTGTTGTCGCATGGGCACGGGCCATCGCTTTATCTGTCGTCAAAAGACGGCTATGCCCCGATGGCGAATTTCTACGCAGCCCACGGCTTTGTTGTCATCCAGCCGACGCATGTAAATTCGCGGGTGGCAGGTCTGCCCACTGATGCCCCCGGAAACCCGCTGTTCTGGCGGTCGCGGGTGCAGGACATGACGCTGATCCTCGACCAACTTGCGGCGATTGAAGCTTCCGTTCCGGCAATCACCGGTCGGTTTGACCACACCAAGATTGCCGCAGTTGGGCATTCGATGGGCGCGCAGACTGTCGGCATGCTGCTTGGGGCGCGGCTGAATGATCCGAAAGACGCGAACGCCACGGACGTGAACCTGTTTGAGCCGCGCATCAAGGTGGGCGTTCTGTTAGCCGCCGCAGGCAATGGCGGCGCTGATCTGAGCGCATTTGCGCGTGAGAATTATTCGGCCCTGAACCCCGATTTTACCCATATGACGACGCAAACCCTCGTGGTCATGGGTGATGCGGATGTGAACCCGCATCTGACGATGCGCAGGGCCGACTGGCACGCCGATCCCTATCATTTCGGCGGGGGCAGCGATGCAATGCTAACCCTTTTTGGAGCAAAGCACGGGCTGGGCGGCGTCGCGGGTTATGACGCGAAAGAGACAGATGACGAAGATCCCGAGCGTCTGGTGATTGTCCAGCGCATGACGTGGGCCTACCTGCGGTCGGCCCTTTATGCAGGCGATGCTAGTTGGTCAGATGCGTGCACGGCGCTGAAAGACCACGCTGGTTCGCATGGGCGCGTTGACGGCAAGTAAAGCACACATTCGCACCCTTAGTCTGGCTGCACTTTTCGGATTGAAGAAGGTGCAGCCATTTGTATGTCAACGATGCAATGGAAAGCTACTTCGCACGCTTCAGCCTTTGATTCGCGAGCCGGGCCAGCCCTCCAACGCGCAACTTGTCATCATCAACAGGCTCTCTCTATCCATGCCATCGCGGGCCAGGACTGACATGCCTTGTATCACGGCGACGACCATTGCGGCCAA
>JAYTDA010000062.1:0-5485 GCA_043736155.1 Paracoccaceae bacterium
CAACCGGCCCTCGGCGGTCAGGCGCAGCCAGTCGGGGATATTGTTGTGCAGCGGGCAATGCGACTGGCAATAGGGCACACCGCATTGGCTGCAGCGGCCCGCCTGTTCTTCGGCCTTGGCGGTGGCATATTCCCGGTAGATTTCGTGAAAATCCTGGGCGCGCAGGTTGGGCGGACGCTTGTCCGGCGTCTGCCTGGCGACAGTGACGAATTGCAGCATGCGGTCTTGTGCCATGGCAGATCCTCCTGGGATTTCCGTGCGGAGTTTCCCATTATTCCTGCGCAGGTCAAATGAAAAGGCATCAACACTGACCTAATTTGTGGAAATTTGCCGGTCCACTACAATTCTCGCCGGATTTCGCCTGAAAATAGGTAACTTGAACTTACCTATCCCCTATCCACCCCACCAGATGCCCAGCAATGCGGCAGCGCCAACCGCGATTCGCCACCAGCCAAACAGGGCAAAGCCATGGCTGGTGATATAGCGCAGCATCCATTTCACCACGATGACACCGACGACAAAGGCCGCCACAAACCCCACAGCAATCTCACCCCAGGCCGAGGCACCCATTTCACCGCTTTTCAGCAGGTCATAGCCAACCGCAGCCGCCATCGTCGGCATCGACAGGAAAAACGAGAACTCTGCCGCCGCGCGCCGGTCTGCCCCCAACAGCAGCGCCGCCACAATGGTGGCACCGGACCGCGACACCCCGGGGATCATCGAGACGCATTGAGCCAGGCCGATCTTGAACGCCATGCCCAGCGGTACATCCATCACGTCGTGAACCTTTGGTTTCAGCGGCAACCGGTCCACCGCAATCAGCACCATGCCGCCGACAATCAGCGACCATGCAATCAGCCGGGGCGAGGCGAACAGCACCGTCTTGATGAAATCATGCGCCAGCACCCCCACCACAACGGCGGGCAAAAACGCCAGCGCCACCGCCACGATGAACCGCATGGCCTTTGGGTCCTGCCGCGCGGTGCCGAAGATCACCGCCAGACGCGCCGCATACAGCGACAGGATCGCCAGAATGGCACCCAGTTGAATCACCACCTCGAAGGTGCCACCGGGGGATGCAAAACCCAGAAAATGCCCCGCCAGCAGCAGGTGCCCGGTCGAGGATACCGGAATGAACTCGGTCAACCCCTCCAGCACACCCAGGGCTGCTGCATCCACCAACCCACCGGCCATCTTAGCGCGTCACGATTTGCGCAGTTGTTTGGCGGAATTCTTGATCGCGGCATATTGGCCCGAGGGGCGGTAGCGCCACAGATATTCCGGCAGCACCGCAGCGTAAGCCGTGGGATTGATCCCCAGATCCGCCAGGGTCCTTGCCCCTGGTGCCACCACATTATCCACCGCCAGCAATTTGACCTGATCGCGGGTCACCATCTTGTTTTCGATCAGACCGCCGGTCAGGCCCTGCAACAGGTCAAAACCCCCGGCAATCAGCCGCGCGACAAAGAACGGCAACCCCAGCACCAGACGGCGGCGCTGTACCACCGCCAGCATGTCCTGCATCAACTCGCGGAAGGTGCGCACATCAGGGCCACCCAGTTCGTAAATGCCGGGGGCCGCCTGTCCCAGAACCCCCATCACCGCCGCCTGTGCCACGTCATCGACATAGACCGGCTGAAACCTGGTGCCCGCGCCGATCAGCGGCAGCACCGGGCCGATCCGTGTCATCGCGGCAAAGCGGTTGAAAAAGCCGTCTTCATTGCCGAATATGATCGACGGGCGCAGGATCACCGCAGATGGCATTGCCGCCAGCACCGCCGCCTCTCCCGCCGCCTTGGAGCGGGCATAGCCACTGTCTGACCCGGCATCGGCCCCGATCGCCGACAGATGCACCATCCGGGCAACCCCGGTTTCAGCGGCAATCCGGGCAATCCGGGCCGCCCCTTCGTGTTGCACCGCGCCAAAGCCGTTGGCCCCCCGTTCGGTGCCGACACCCACACAGTTCACCACGGCATCGGCCCCCGCCATCGCCGCCCGTACCGAAGCCTCATCGCGGATGTTGCACAGCACAGGTTCGACCTGACCCACCGCACCATAGGGGCGCACAAAGATCGCATCGTTCGGACGGCGCACTGCGATGCGGACCCGCCAGCCCTGTTTCGCCAGCCGCTGCGCGATGTACCGGCCGACAAAGCCGGAGCCGCCGTAGATCGTGACCAGATGGGACATGGGATCGCCTCCGCCATTCGTGTTGAGGCATTCCTAGCCAGTGCATCCCCGCCAAACAAGGCGCAATAACAGCGCAGGGGTCCGGTCAGCCGACAGTTTGCGCCAAACCCGACAGATCGACATTGGCACCGCACAACAGAATGCCAACCCGTTCGCCGCTGGCCGGGCGATAGGCCCCGGAATGCAGCGCCGCAAAGGCGGTGGCGCCGCCCGGCTCGGTGGCAATGCGGTACTGCTGCCACAAGGCGCGCTGTGCCGCCTGGATCGCCGCGTCACTCACCAGCGCCACAAGGTCGATGCGCCCGGCACAGATGCCATAGACCAGCGGCCCGATGTTCGGTGCCCCCAGCGCATCCGCCGCAATCGAGCAGTTGACCACTTCAACCGGCCCCCCCGCCGCCAGGGCGCTGTGCAAGGCCGTGGCCCCTTCGGGTTCCACCCCCACCACCTTGACCCCCTGCCCCTCGAACCACAGCGCCGCACCGCCGATCAGCCCACCGCCCCCCACAGCGATCACCACGGTATCGAGCGCGGTCTGCCGCTGCCATTCGGCAAACAGCGAGCCTTGGCCGGCGATGGTGGCGGGGTCGGAAAACGGATGTACCTTCAGCGCCCCGGTTGCCGCAACAAAGGCATCACAGGCGGCAACGGCGGCATGGAAATCGCCGGTACTGACCTCTGCCACAGCGCCCAGTGACCGGATCAGCGCCACCTTGGCGGCCGGGGCATAAGATGGCACGAATATCCGCGCCGTGATCCCCAGTTTGCCCGCAGCATAGGCCACCGCCGCCCCGTGATTGCCGCCGGTGACAGCGGTGACCCCGGCAGGCCCAACCGGCCGCGACAACAGGTTGTTGAACGCCCCGCGCGCCTTGAACGACCCGCTGTGCTGCAGCAGTTCCAGCTTCAGCACCGGCACCCAGTCGCCACCCATGCCCCCGGGACCAAGCTCCAGCACCGGCGTTTGGCGCACATGCGGCGCAACCCGTGCCGCTGCCACTTCGATCTCCTGGCGTGTCGGAACCGTATCAGCCATCTTCTGCCCTCGCCCTTTCCCTCTTGTCGGCGATTGCCGCCGCCACCGCAACATCTGGCCGCAGATTTTCAGCCACCGCCTGTTGACAGCCCCCGGCCAACCCCGTAATCAGCGCCTTACGACACTTGCCCTGGTGGCGGAATTGGTAGACGCGCTGGTTTCAGGTACCAGTGTTGCAAGACGTGGAGGTTCGAGTCCTCTCCTGGGCACCATAACTACAAGAAAAACCCTGCAATCTTAATTGGTTGCGGGTTTTTTGATTTTTCAATCCCCCTTGCTGTCCCCCTCTTGCGCTGTGTTGGCCGGGGCCGGGTTCACCGGGCGAAAGGCAGACCCGCTTGCCTGATGACATGGCGATTGTCGGGTTCGACACTATCGAGTTTGGCGAACATGCGGTAACCCCGCTGAGCACAATTCCCATGACGTGGTGCGGGTGACCCGGCGGGCAATTGAACGGGTGGTGGAACCGAACGCCGCCAGCGGCGAATTGCCCGAGGCGCGGGTGACGCAGGTGGAACCGGAGCTGGTGGTGCGCGAAAGCTCGAACCGGCGTTATGCCAGCGGATATCTGACATAGGCGAACCGGTCCGATGCCGGTGCCCAGGACGGCACGTTGATGCTGCCCTGGCCGCCGTTGAAAGCATCAAAATCGCGGATGCCGCTGCCATTGGGGTTGGCCAGCCGCAGGATCACCGCCTTGTCCGCCGGGTGGCCAAGGGTGCCTTCGGGAAAGCTGATGTAGCACATCTGGCTGCCGTCGGGTGACAGATGCGGGAACCAGTTCACCCGGTCATCGTGGGTCAGTTGTTCCACCCCGCTGCCATCGGGCCGCATCCGGAAAATCTGCGCATGGCCGGGCCGCCGCGCCGCCGCTTCGCCGTTGCAATACAGCCATTTGCCATCAGGTGAATATTCCGGACCATCGACCGGGCAGCTGCCATCGGTCAGATAGCTTTCAGCGCCACCCGCTGCCGGGATCACCGCGATCCGCATCATCGGGCCGTCGCCTTTGCGTTCATAGCCGACATAGGTCAGGGTTTTGCCGTCCGGCGATACGCCATGCAGGTAATGGCGGTATTTCCGCGCCGGGTCCTGATCGTTGGTCACCTTGCGCGGCACCCCGCCGGTCAGGGGCACATGGTACAGATGCCCGTCATTGGCGCTGACAAAGATGGTGCTGCCATCAGGCGACAGCACATGGTCGTTGTTCAGGTTTTCCACCGGGGCGGTGTTGATCCGGTGCGGGCCGTCGCTGCCATCGGGCGAGATGCGAAACAGGCGGCCATCGGCGTTGTAGATCAGCCATTGGCTATCATGCGTCCAGTTCGGCGCCTCGATCAGGTCCTGGGTGTCATAGATCACCGTCGTCTTGCCCGATGCGGCTTCTGCCACCACCAGTTCACAGCGCTGGCGCGGCAACAGGCGGCGGCTGTCCGGGTCAGGCCGCAGTGTCCGTTGCGTCGCCATCGCGCGCCTCCCGTTGATCCCGGTTGCCGTATTATCGCCAATATAAACAGCCGCCCTGCGAGTCAACGTCGCGGTCATCGGCGACCCGGGCTTTGCAACCGGTTGCGGCGATTTTGCTGGACGCTGCGACGCTGGCATGGGTCATCGGTCAGGGCGGCAAAGGGTCGCTGCCGTTGCGGGGGTCGGATGCCTGTCACCCCGCGAAAGGCTGCCCTATGGGCCGGGGTATCCCGGTCCGCCGTGTCGCACGCCTTTACCCACGGGGCCCCGGTTTCCGCCAAAACCCGCGCCAGGGTCGAAGCTGCGGCATCCGAGCCTGGCTACCGGCCCAGCGCCCTGGCATCGGCGGCCCCCCCCGGCGGTCGGGCCCTGCCTTCTGTCGGTGCAAGAGGTGAGGGGACCCGCAGCCCTCGGCGCGGGCGCGGATCGCCTCGGCCAGATCGCGGTAGATATTGGCGCATGCCAGTAGCATCCCTTCGGCATGGCCGACGGTAACCCGGCTGGCGCGGTCAGCTTCGGACGACCGGTTGCCTTTGCCTCCAAGGTCCGGAGCCGCCTGACAGTGCCGCCCGACATCCGGAAATTGACCATGGCATCATCTTCCAGCTGCCGCGATGCGATAGAGGAAGTGATGTCAGCCGACAGCCGCTCGACCTCCTGACCGGTCACATAACTGGCCATATGCAGCGCATGAATGCTGCAATCGGCAAATTGCGCCGATATTCCGGCCGGTGCCGGATCGTGGCGCCAGCGCACCCGCGGATTGGCGGCACCCGCCGCATCGGCATGGTG
>JAYTDA010000063.1:0-19142 GCA_043736155.1 Paracoccaceae bacterium
GCTGGCCGCGGGGCTGGTCTGAAAGCCATAGCCGCCCTGACCGGCAACCCAGACAAAGCCCGGTTCCTGCGGCGAAGGGCCAATCACCAGACAGCGGTCCGGGGCAAAGGTCCGCAACCCCGCCCAACTGGTTTCCAGCCGGGTCACCGGTTCTGTCACCATCTCTTCATAGCGCGCCAGCCCTTCGGCCAGCACCATGTCATCGGCAAAGGCATCATGCGGCGGCATCGGGTGTTCTTCGGCGGGCGATACCAGCAGCTTGCCGACATCGGGTTTGGCGTACCAGTCTTCACCGGGGCCTTGCATTAACGGCCAGCCCCGCAAATCATGCCCCCCCGGTGCCGGTATCCGCGCCATTGACCGGCGCAGCGGGGTAAACCCCAGCGGCGCAATGCCAGCCATTTCCGCCACTTGGTCCACCCAGGGTCCGGCGGCATTGACCAGCAGATGCGCCTCGAAACTGCCCTTGGCACTGTCAACCGACCAGCCGGTGGCGGTGCGCCTGATCGCGGTCACCCGCTGCCCGGTCAGAATGGTGGCACCGTTGGCACGGGCTTCGCGGGCAAAGTTCTGCATCAACAGATCGGTATCCAGATCACTGGCGTGGCTGTCATAGGCTGCCAGTGCCACTCTGTCGGGATGGAGTATCGGCACCATCGCCCGGGCCTCTGCCACGGTGATCTGGTCAAACCCCATGTCGGCGACATCGGCATCAAACGCGGCCCGTTGATCGGCGCGGGCCACCAGCAGGATGCCGCGCGGGCTCAGCACGCCGCCGTTGGCATTCTGATGGTGGTCGCGTGAGGCGTGGGTAAGCGCCAACACCGGCAAAGAGCCGTAGCTCTCCAGGAACAGCGCGGCTGACCGGCCCGAGGCATGATAGCCCAAGGCAGTTTCCGCCTCCAACAGGGTCACCGACCCCAGATGCGAAAGCCGCGCCGCGGTGGAAAGCCCGGCAATAC
Organism: Paracoccaceae bacterium; assembly: GCA_043736155.1. GTDB lineage: Bacteria > Pseudomonadota > Alphaproteobacteria > Rhodobacterales > Rhodobacteraceae > JANNRR01. The sequence continues at coordinate 963 of JAYTDA010000063.1, forward strand.
CGCCGCCGATGATCAGAAAATCCTGTGCCATGACCCATCTTTGCCACAGCGGCGCAGCGGTGAAAAGGCTGGCTGTTCAGATGCAGAACCAGCCGGGAAGCAGGAGTCTCCCGGCTGGTTCTGTCGATTGAAATGCCTGGTGAAAAACGCGGCCTTGGGAATGGTCTTGCGCAAATTACTTGGTAAACCCGGTCACCCGGAAATTTCAGATGGCGACCGGTCTGACCCTTGTTCCGGCTTTTGCCGCCGCCAACGCCGCAAGGCCCAGACCCAGCAGACCCAGACCGGCCGGCAGCGGCACCGGTGATGGGTCGTTGGTCATCAGATGCTGGGTATTGTCGGCCTTGAGGGTGGTGATGGTGTAGGGGTTGGCGCGGAAACTGCCGTCGCCGACCTGATCAAGCCAGCCCTGAGCCAAAGCCCTGGCCGAATTGCTGGAGGTGCCGGTCAGCACGAAATTGCCGGTGCCAAGGTCAAGCCCACCGGCCTCTGACACGATCTCCCACACCGCCAGCTGAAACGCCCCGGCGGTGCGGCTGTTGGTGATCTGATCCCAGGCGCCATTGGCCAGCGCAGACAGGCGGGTCAGTGCCGTCCGGCCAAGGTCGTTTCCAGTAGTATAGTCCAGCGGCAACCGCAGCCAGGCCAGCGGCGACATGCAAAACGCCATGAAGTTGCGGACATTGCCATCCGCCGCGTTGGTCGCTTTCAGCCGAAACACACCGGCGGCGATGTTGGTGCGGCTTTGACCGTTCACCGTATAGCTGGCACCGATGTACCAGGCGTTCTGGCCGTTGGCATCGTTGAACACCCAGCCATTGGCATCTTGTTTGGTGATGTTCAGCGTTGCCGCAGCGGTGGGCATGGCAGCGCCAAGAGTGGCCATCAGGCCAAGCGCAAATGCGGCGGTTCTCAACAATTTCATCAACACAACTCCGGTCTCGACGCAGCACCTCTGGTCAGGCGCTGTGGATACCATGTGTGAATTAAGGCATGCAGGGGACAAGTTCCGTGTTTTTTCCCCCTTGGTCGCGGGCGCGGTCAGACCATGGCCTGATGCGTGGATCAGACGTTTGACGGGTTTTCAGAATGGTAGGTAAGTCATTTTGAACAAAGGATTAACTCTGAGAAGTGGTGCGAGAATGAGGGATTTTCGGTGCCGCATTGTTATCCGTGGCGCAACAGTGCTGCCGGACTAACTCCTCCACACTGACAATCAACCCCGATCGGCGGTTTCTGGCCGAGCGACAGTCCCGCCAAATCATGCCTTGGGATTGCCATAGTTTCACCAGTGCAACGGCAAGGGTGATTCGGGTCTGGTACTGACGGCAGGTTCATTCCCGAAATGCGACAGGCCCGGCAGAGACCGGGCCTGTCTGATTCGCTGGCGCTCTTTGCGTTCAGCTGGGAATGTCGCCGTCGACACCCTCGACATAGAACATCATCCCGGCCAGTTCGCCGTCACCCGCGATCGCCCCTTCGGCCAGCCAGGCCGACCCGTCCTGCTTGTTCAAGGGGCCGGTAAACGGGTGATAGCTCTTGTCGCCAATCGCAGCGGTCAACGCTTCAGCCTCGGCTTTCACCTCGGCGGGAACCGCATCGGAAATAGCACCGATACCGACAGCGCCTTCGCCAATGCCATCCCAGGTGTCGGTGCCCTCCCAAGTGCCATCCAGCAAAGCCTGGACCCGCTTGACGTAATAGGGGCCCCAGTTGTCGATGATCGACGACACCCGCGGGCTGGGGGCATAGTCCAGCATGTCGGATGCCTGACCAAAGCCGATCACACCCGGCGTCTTGGCACATTCGGCCAGCGGTGCGGTGCTGTCGGTATGGGCCAGAATGACATCGACCCCCTGTTCGATCAGCGCCTTGGCGGCATCGGCCTCTTTCGCCGGGTCGAACCAGGTATAGGCCCAGACCACCGAGATTTTCACATCGGGATTGACCTTTTTGGCATGGATCAGGGTGGCGTTGATGCCCATGATCACTTCGGGGATCGGAAAAGATCCGATATAGCCGATCTTGTTGGTTTTGGTCATGCGGCCCGCAATTGTCCCGCAAACAGCGCGGCCCTCGTAGAACCGGGCGTTATAGGTGGCGACATTCGGGGTCAGACGCTTGAACCCGGTGGCATGTTCAAACTTCACATCCGGGAATTTGGCGGCGACGTTGTTGGTCGGGTCCATATAGCCGAACGAGGTGGTAAAGATCAGCTTGCAACCCGACAGCGCCATCTGGGTCAGCACCCGTTCGGCATCGGCACCTTCGGGCACGTTTTCCTGAAACACGGTTTCGACCTTGTCGCCCAGTGCCCCCTCGACAGCCAGCCGGCCCTGATCATGCTGATAGGTCCAGCCCAGATCGCCGACCGGGCCGACATAGATGAAGCCGACCTTGACCTTTTCCTGTGCCATCACCCGCTTGGCCTGCATCGACACGGTCAGGCCAAGGGCCGCACCGCTCAACAGAACTGTTCTGCGTTTCATTTCCGTTTCTCCCCTTTTGATCCGGGCTTTGGCCCGAGGTTGGCAGCGTGCCTCAGTGTGAGGCGTTTCGGCTTCGCCTCAGTGTCAGGCGTTTCGGCTTCGCCTCAGTGTGAGGCGTGAAAACTTCGGCCCAGCGATGCAGGCGCATTCAGCGCGGCCTTGCTGGGGCTGGACGACATGATGACCAGCACAAGGATGGTTATCAGATACGGCGACATCGACAAGTATTCCACCGGCACCCGCGCCCCTGCCGCCTGCAGATTAAGCTGTAACACGGTGATGCCGCCGAAAAGATAGGCCCCCAGCATCACCCGCCCCGGCTTCCAGGCCCCAAACACCACGATGGCCAGCGCGATCCAGCCAGCGCCTGCGGTGATGCCGTCGGTCCAGCTGGGCACCCGCACCAGACTCAGGTAAGCACCGCCCATCCCGGCGCAGGCACCGCCGAACATGATCGCCAGAACCCGGATCCGCACCACCTTGTAGCCCAACGCATGGGCGGCATCGTGGTTTTCCCCGACCGCCCGCAGCACCAGCCCGATCCGGCTGTAGTTCAGCACCCACCAGACCCCGGCAACAAGGGCAATCGAGGCATAGACCCAGATGTCATGCTGAAACAGCACCCGCCCCAGCACCGGCAAATCACCCAGCACCGGGATATCCAGCGCCGTGGTCCGGGGCGGCACCACCCCCACATAATTCTGCCCCAGCAGCGACGAGAACCCAAGGCCGAACAGCGTCAGCGCCAACCCGGTTGCCACCTGATTGGCCAGCAGCACCTGCGTCAGCAGCGCAAACACCAGCGACAGCGCCGCGCCACCCGCCGCCGCGCCAACAAACCCCAGCACCGGGCTGCCGGTGGTGACCGCCACGGCAAAGCCGCAGATTGCCCCGGTGATCATCATCCCCTCAACCCCAAGGTTCAGGACCCCGGCCTTTTCCACCACCACTTCGCCGATGGCCGCGAGCAGGATCGGCGTCGCCGCCACCATCAGCGACGCCAGCAGCACCAGGGGGTTGATCGCTGAAAGGTCGATGCCCGCCCCCTACCGTGTCGCGATCAGGGCGGCAGCCCCGGCCATCGCCGTGGCCCCTGTGCGGTTGGCAATGCGCATGGCACGCGGGCTGCGCAGCCAGCCGCGTGCCCAGGCAGCGGCAAAGGCCCAGGCCAGATCCACCGTCATCATCACGCCAAACGCCACCGCCACCAGTTCCGCCAACCCCAGCGCGGTCACCCGTTCCAGATCAATGAAAGTTGGCACCAAAGCCATGTAGAACACCATGATCTTGGGATTGCCGATGGTCAGTGCCATCCCGGTCAGGAACATTCGCACCGCGCCACCGCTTTCCGGCAGCACCCCGCCCTGCAGATCCACCGGTGCATTCCACATCTGCCACGCCAGATACAGCAGATAGGCGACACCGGCGAATTTCAACACCATGAACGCCGCACCAAAGCTTTGCGCCAAAAAGCCCAGACCCAGCACCGCCGCCAGCAGCCACAGCACTTCGCCGATCCACATCGCCAGCAGAAACGGCAACACCGATCCCAATCCGCGGCTCAGCACCCGCGCCACCAGTGCTGCAATGCTGGGGCCGGGGGATCCGGCGTTGATGAACAGCGCGGCGGCAAACAGGCTCAGGGTGGCAATGTCCATTCAATTCCCCTTTGCTGCGATTTGCACCCGGGGCACCTTGATGCGGTAGTTTGACAGGATATCGATGGCCAGCAGGAAGAACAGCAGCATGCCCTGAAACGCCTGGATCGCCGCCGATGGCAGACCCAGCGTGAATTGCGCCAGTTCGCCGCCGATATAGGTCAGCGCCATCAACAGCCCCGCCAGCAGGATACCAACCGGATGCAACCGGCCCAGAAACGCCACGATGATCGCGGTAAAGCCGTAACCGGTGTTGAAATCGATGCTCAGTTTGCCCGCAGGCCCGGTCACTTCAAACAACCCCGCCAAACCGGCCAAAGCCCCGGAAATCCCCAGACAAATCACCACCAGCCGGTTCGGGTTCACCCCGGCAAACCGCGCCGCCTTGGGTGCCTGCCCGGTCAGGCGGATGTGAAACCCCAGCATGTGACGCTGCAGCAGGATATAGGCAAAGATCACCGCGATAAAGGCAGCGACCACCCCCCAATGCATCCCGCTGCCAGTCACCAGTTCCCCATTCGCCGCAGCGGGCCATTGTGAAAAGTTGCGCGACCCCGGAAAACCGCCGCCTTCGGGGTCGCGCATTGCCCCCAATGCCATCGAGGCCAGCAGTTGCTCGGCGACATAGACCAGCAGCAGGGACACCAGAATTTCGTTGGTATTGAACCGGGTTTTCAGAATGGCGGGGATCATCGCCCAGGCCCAGCCACCACCTGCCCCGGCAATCACCATCAGCGGGAAAATCCACCAATGATCGCTGGGGTAGAACGCCAACCCCGCCGCCGCCCCGGCAATTGCCCCGATGATATATTGCCCTTCGGCTCCGATGTTCCAGATACCGGCGCGAAACCCCAGCGACAGGCCGATGGCAATCAGCACCAAAGGCGCGGCTTTCACCAGCAGCTGTGGCCGCGAATAGGCGGCAAGCTGGGAGTCGAACAGCGGGTCCCAGAAGATGATCCGGATCGCCTCGAACGGGTTTTTACCCAGCAGAGCGAATAGGATACCCCCCGCCACCATGGTCAGCAGCACCGCCACCAAGGGCGTTGCCACGGTCCAGAACCGCGACGGGGTCGGGCGTTTTTCAAGCCGGATCATGCGCGGCCCCCGGGGTTGAAGCACGGCACCGAGGGCCGCGCTACCACCTGGAAGATGTCACCTGCCGCCGGGGGCAGGCGGCTCCCTCCCCCCGCTGTGGGGGAGGGGTGGGGTGGGGGGGCGGCGGCAATTGTCGCTTGCAGACCCCTACCCCGACTCTCCCCACAAGGGGGAGGGAGTGCCAGGCTGTACCGGTCTGCACCCGTTTCAAGACACCACATGCGCCACCTCCATCCCATGAGCGCCGCCCAGCATCAGACCGATCTCCTCCACACTCAGCCCTTCGGTCGGGCGCGGCGCGCTCAGCCGCCCGCCGTTCAGCGCGGCAAAACGGTCGGTGATTTCCAGCAGCTCATCCAGATCCTGACTGATCACCACCAGCGCCGCCCCCGCCGCCGCCCGGTCAATCAGCGCCTGCCGGATCGCCGCAGCCGCCGCAGCGTCCACCCCCCAGGTCGGCTGGTTGACCACCAGCACCGACGGGGCCTGCAACACCTCTCGTCCGATCACGAATTTCTGCAGATTGCCGCCCGACAGCGCCCGCGCCGCCACATGTATCCCCGGCGTGCGCACATCAAACTGTTCAACGATCTGCCCGGCAAACGCCCTGGTCGCGGCCCAGTCGATAAAGCCACCCCGCGCCAGCCGCTTGCGCACCGCCCCGGTCAACAGCGCGTTTTCCGTCAGGCTCATATCCGGCGCCGCCGCATGACCGAGCCGCTCCTCCGGTGCCGTGACCAGCCCCACAAGCCGCCGCGCATCCGGCCCCTGATCGCCATAGCCCGCTCCGTCGATCTGCACCGCATCGCGCGCCGTGCGCACTTCGCCCGACAGGGCCAGCAGCAATTCATCCTGGCCGTTGCCCGCTACCCCGGCAATGCCCAGGATCTCGCCATGCCGCACCGAAAAGCTGATGTCTTTCAACGCGGTGCCAAACGGGTTGGGCGATTTCACCGACAACCCAACCACCTGCAACGCCACCGGCCCCGGTGCCGCCCCCGCCCGCACCGGCGGCATCAGCACTGCGCCCACCATCAGTTCCGCCAGCTCCCGCGCCGAACGGTCACGCGGGGTGCAGGTCGCCACCACCTTGCCGCGCCGCAGAATGGTGGCCCCGTCACACAGGCTGCGGATTTCCTCCAGCTTGTGGCTGATATAGAGGATCGCGGTGCCTTCCGACGCCAGCTTGCGCAGGGTCTGAAACAGGATCGCCACTTCCTGCGGCGTCAGCACCGATGTCGGTTCATCCATGATGAGCAACTTGGGGTCCTGCAACAAACAGCGGATGATCTCGACCCGCTGCCGCTCGCCGGCCGACAGGTCACCAACCAGCCGCGCCGGGTCCAGGGGCAGGCCATAGGCCACTGACACTTGGCCGATACGCGCCGCCAGATCGCCCATCCTTGGCGGGCTTTCCATCCCCAAAGCCACGTTTTCCGCCACGTTCAGCGCCTCGAACAGCGAGAAATGCTGAAACACCATCGCCACCCCGGCTGCCCGCGCCGCCCGTGGCTCCTGCGGCGCATAGGGCTGCCCATGCAAATGCATCTGCCCCTGATCCGGCCGCACAAGGCCATAGATCATCTTGACCAGCGTCGATTTCCCGGCACCGTTTTCGCCCAGCAGCGCATGGATTTCCCCGGCTGCAATCGCAAAGCTGACAGCGGAATTGGCGATAACCCCGGGGTAGGCTTTGGTCAGGCCGTCAATGCGCAACAGTTCGGTCATGCCCGCCGCTTCCTGTCGGTGCCGCCCACAGCTTCGCCGCCTTGCCAGCGCGCCATCAAGGCCCACGCCACCCCGATCGCAATCGCCTGCGGATGCTTGCCCAAGGATGGGTCACCAATCGGGCAAGTGATGCACGATATGGCATCAGGCGCATGGCCCAGCGCCGCCAGCCGCCCACGAAACCGTGCCCACTTGGTGGCAGACCCGATCAGGCCACAGGTGGCAAAGCCGCGTTGCAGCAGCCGGTGGCACAGGTCAAGATCCAGCGCGTGGGAATAGGTGACGATCAGATGGTGATCGCCCGGCCCCGCCTGCGCCACCAGTTCCGCCGGCTTCGTGGCGATTGTCACTCCATCCGGCACCACCGCCGGAAACCGCGCCCGGTCCACATCGATCCAGCGCAGTCTGACATCCGGCAGCGGTGCCAGCACCGACACCAACGCCCGGCCGACATGCCCGGCCCCCCAGACCCACAGCACATGTTTCGCGCGCGAAACAGGTTCCACCATCCAGCCGCCGGTCAGCCCCGGCTTTGGCAAAACCCCAGCGCCGCGCGCCGCCGTCAGCATCCGCTGCACCGCCAGAGGCATCGGCCCATCGCCCACTGCCCGCGCCACCACATCGCCGCTCAACCCCGGCAGCGAAGCCGCATCCCAAACCTCATAGAGCAGCCGCACCGACCCGCCACAGCATTGCCCCAGCCCCGGCCCCAGCGCCACCCGCTCCTGCCACCGGGTCGCGCCGCCCTCCAGCAGCCGCGCTGCCGCTGCCATGGCCGCAAACTCCAGCGCACCGCCACCGATGGTGCCGGAGTGCCCGCCGCGCCAGACCAGCATCGCCGCCCCGACCTCGCGCGGTGCCGACCCTTCAACCGCCGCTACCACCAGCCGCACCACACAGCCCTGCGCCGCCACCGCTTTGGCCAAGGCTGCCAGATCAAAGCTCATCGGCCAGCCCCCGTTGCCGTTTGATCGCCCACAACACCCGTTCCGGCGTCGCCGGGGCATCCAGACCGGGGTACACCGTCCCATCGCCACAGGCCGCCACCGCAGCGCTGATCGCCAGAAACGCCGAAATGCCCAGCATCAGCGGCGGCTCTCCCACCGCCTTCGACCGATAGATGGTGTCGGCGCGGTTTGCCCCATCCCACAACGCCACATTGAAAATGCGTGGCCGGTCGGAACAGGCGGGGATCTTGTAGGTTGACGGCGCATGGGTCATCAGCCGCCCCTTGGCATCCCACACCAGTTCCTCGGTGGTCAGCCACCCCGCCCCCTGCACATAGCCGCCTTCGATCTGGCCGATGTCCAAAGCGGGGTTTAAACTGGCCCCGACATCATGCAGAATGTCACAGCGCAAGATCCGGTGTTCCCCGGTCAGCACATCCACCACCACTTCACTGACGGCAGCGCCATAGGCGAAATAGAAAAACGGCCGCCCCCGCCCCTTTATCCGGTCCCAGTCCAGCCCCGGAGTGGCATAGGACCCGGTGGCTGACAGGCTGACCCGGGCCTGATAGGCGCTGGACACTACCGCCTCAAAGCTCTGATCAAAGCCGGGAAACCGCACACGGCTCGCTTCGAACCGCACCGCCCCCGCCTGATCACCGGCGACATGCGCTGCCAGCCGCGCCCGGATCCGTGCCACGGCATCGGCCACCGCCATCCCGTTCAGGTCCGACCCGGAGGAGGCTGCGGTGGCCGAGGTGTTGGGCACCTTGCCGGTATCGGTTGCACTGATCCGCACCCGCACCACTTCCACGCCAAACCCCGACGCCGCCACCTGCACCACCTTTTGAAACAGCCCCTGCCCCATCTCGGTGCCGCCATGGTTCAGCGCAATCGAGCCATCCTGATAGACATGCACCAACGCCCCGGCCTGATTGAGCCGTGACAGGGTAAAGGATATCCCGAACTTCACCGGCGTCAGCGCCATCCCGCGCTTCAGCACCGGGTTCGCCCCATTCCACGCCGTCACAGCGGCGCGGCGCGCCTGATAGCCGGCACTGGCCTCCAGCCGCGCCACCAGCCCATGCAGAATGAAATCCTCAACCGGCATATGATAGGGTGTCGTCTGAACCGCCCTTCCTCCCCCCATTTTCTGTTCAAAAATATCCTGGGGTGCGTCTGGCGGTGCGCCATCGGTCCGAGAACCGATAGACGCGGGGGGCAAAGCCCCCGGCTTCCTTTCCAAATCCCTCATTTCCCGATAAAAATTCGCCCGCCGCACTTCCAGCGGGTCACGCCCGACCCGGTGCGCCACATGGTCCAGCACCCGCTCGATCCCCAGCATCCCCTGTGGCCCGCCAAAGCCACGGAACGCGGTGGCACTCTGGGTATTGGTGCGAAGGCGGTGGCTTTCAATGCTGACAGCGGGCAGATGATAGGCATTGTCGGCATGCAGCATGGCGCGGTCACAGACCGGCAGACTGTGGTCCTGGTTCCAGCCACAGCGGGCATAGTGGTGAAACTGGATGCCGTTGATGCGACCGTCCGCCTCGACCCCCAGCCGATAGTCAATCCGGAAGTCATGGCGCTTGCCGGTGATCAGCATGTCATCATCGCGGTCATAGCGCATCTTGCAGGGCCGCCCGGTGCGGGCTGCCATCAGCGCCGCAGCCACCGCCGCCGGGTTGCCCTGGCTTTCCTTGCCGCCAAACCCGCCGCCGATCCGCCGCACTTCGACCCGCACCGCATGCATCGGCAAACCCAGCGCCGCTGCCACCATGTGCTGAATTTCGCTTGGATGCTGGGACGAAGAATGCACCATCATGTCGCCGTTGTCCTGCGGCAGCGCCAAAGCCACCTGGCCTTCAAGGTAAAAATGCTCTTGCCCACCGATCTCGATCCGGCCTTCGATCACGATGGGGGATGCGGCAATTGCCGCTTCAGGATCACCCTTGCGATAGAGCCTTGGCCCCTCCTCAAACCGGGAATTGGCGGCAAGGGCTTCGTCAATCGTCAGGATCGGCACCTGTTCATCATGGCTGATCCGCCCCAGCCGCGCCGCTTTTCGCGCCGCCAGGTGGCTGTCGGCTGCGACCAGAAACACCGGCTGGCCGATGTGATGCACACAGCCCTTTGCCAGCAAAGGCTCATCCCCGACATGGGAGTGTGACAGATCAAGGTCTGGCGGCAGGTCAGCCGCCGTCAGCACCGCCACCACGCCGGGTGCCGCCCGCACCGCGCCAAGGTCGATCGCGGTGATCCGGCCGCGTGCCACGCCCGACAGGCCGAAGGCCAGATGCAGGGCAGTGGCGGGGGTTGGAATATCATCGACATAGCGCGCGGCACCGGTGACATGCAGGGTGGCGGAATCGTGGGGCAGCGGTTTTCCGACGCTCATGGCTGCACCGCCGATATGTCAAAGCTCTGCCCCTGCCGTTCCTGCCACAGCCGCCAGACCATGCCCTGCGCCGCCTGCAGCCGATAGGCGGCCGAGGCGCGCATGTCGCTGATCGGGGTGAAATCCTGCGCCATCGCCGCCACTGCGGCACGGATCGTGGCTTGAGTCCAATCCTGCCCCAGCAACGCCGCCTCCACCGCCAGGCCGCGTTTCGGGGTCGCCGCCATGCCGCCAAAGGCCACCCGCGCCAGCGTCACGCGGCCCCCATCCACTGCCACATTGAAACAGCCGCAAACGGCGGAGATGTCCTGATCGAACCGCTTGCTCAGCTTGTAACAGGACAGGCTGTCGGGCTGGTCCGGCACTTCGATCCATTCGACGAATTCACCGGGCTGCCGGTCCTGTTTGCGGTAATCCAGAAAGAAATCCTCCAGCGCCAGAACCCGGCTGTCACCGCCGTGCCGCAGCCCCAGCCTGGCCCCCAGCGCAATCAGCGCCGGTGGCCCGTCGCCGATCGGCGAGCCATTGGCGATATTGCCGCCGATGGTGGCGGCATTGCGGATCTGCACCGAGGCAAAGCGGTTCAGCATCGCCGCCAGAGACGGGTGGCGGTTTTCCATATGGTCCGCCAGTGCGGCAATGGTGACCATGGCACCGAAGCGGGTTGTGCCGGGGCGCGCCTCGATCCGGGCTAGGTTGGGGATGCGGGTGAGGAACACCGGTTTTGGCAGATCGCGCAGTTGTTTCGTGACCCACAGGCCGACATCGGTTGCCCCGGCGATCAGGGTGGCATCGGGGTTGGTGCGGTAGTGGGTGGCCAGTGCATCGACGGTTGCCGGCTCTGCTTCATCAAGGCCGGGGGGCGCTGCCCCCCGCCAGCCATTGGTTTCTCGGACCAGTGGCGAAACCAATGTCTGACCCCGGGATATTTGGGAACAGAATATGGAGGAAGCAGACAGGGCCTTCTGGTCTGTCAGCATCCAATCCGGCACGGTCGCGGTTTCGGCGGCTTCAGCGGCACGGATGATCGGGGCATAGCCGGTGCAGCGGCAGAGGTTGCCGGACAATTGCCGGTCATGGTCGGTGGCGCCGTTCAGATGGGCAACCGCCAGTGCCACCACGATGCCCGGGGTGCAAAAGCCGCATTGGCTGGCGTGATGGTCCACCATCGCCTGTTGCACCGGGTGCAGCGCACCCTCACCGGAGATGCCCTCGATGGTGCGGACCGCCTTGCCCTGCAGCTGGGGCAGCAGCAGGATACAGGCATTCAGGCTGCGGCTGCCGCCCTGATCGGTCACCATCACGGTGCAGGCACCGCAATCGCCCTCATTGCAGCCCTCTTTGGTGCCGGTCAGGCCGCGGTCTTCACGCAGCCAGTCCAGCAAGGTCCGGGTCGGCGGCTGATCGCCCACCGAGACCGGCGCTCCATTCAGCACAAACCTTGTGCCTGACATGTGCAGTAACCCGCCGCCTTCTCCCCTTTTGAACCCGGTGGCAGCCCGCCCGATGCGGCGTAAAGCGGGGGTGCCGGTTGCTGTGCCCATCAAGCCCACCGGGGCCGCGATTGGCAAGCATTACCTTTCGCCGGGGAGCGCGGTTGAGTAGAGTTGCGCCATGACAAAAGCCCGATTCATCCATTTGCGCACCCATTCCGAACATTCGCTGCTGGAAGGCGCGGTTCCGGTCAAGAAGCTGGTGGCTTTGTGCGCTACAGCGGCGATGCCGGCGGTGGCGCTGACCGACAGCAACAACATGTTTGCGGCGCTGGAGTTTTCGGTGACGGCGGCAGGGGCCGGGCTGCAGCCGATCATCGGCTGCCAGATCTCTGTGGCTTATGACGCGGTGTCCCCCGGGGAACGCAGCAGGCCAGCGGCGGCGCTGGTGCTGCTGGCGCAGAATGAGGCCGGGTACCGCAATCTGATGAAGCTGAATTCCTGTCTGTATCTGGATGCTGGCGGGGCGTTGCCACAGGTGACGCTGGCGGAACTGGAAATCCATGCCGAAGGGCTGATCTGCCTGACCGGCGGCGCCGAAGGGCCGGTGGGGCAATGGCTGCTGGCGGGGCAGAGCGCCAAGGCTGCGGCGCTGCTTGGGGGATTAGCAGCGATCTATCCGGGGCGGCTGTATGTGGAACTGCAGCGCCATCCCGGTGACGGCGGGCTTTGCACCGAAGCGGAGCGGGGAACCGAGCGCGGGCTGGTGGAACTGGCTTACGCGCAGGGTCTGCCGCTGGTAGCGACCAACGATGTCTATTTCCCCAAACCTGCGATGTTTCAGGCGCATGATGCGCTGATCTGCATTGCCGAAGGGGCCTATGTTGACCAGCAGGAACCCCGCCGCCGCCTGACGCCACAGCACTATTTTAAGAGCGCCGAGGAAATGGTGGCGCTGTTTGCCGACCTGCCGGAAGCGATTGAAAACACCGTGGAAGTGGCTCGCCGCTGCGCCTTCATGGTGGCAAAACGCGACCCGATTCTGCCAAAATTCGCCGATGACGAGGTGGAGGAACTGCGCAGGCAGGCGCGCGCCGGGTTGGCGGCGCGGCTGGCGGTGATTACTCCGTCGGCGTCGCTGCCCGAGTACGAGGCGCGGCTGGAGTTCGAATTGGGCATCATCGAAACGATGGGCTTCCCCGGCTATTTTCTGATTGTCGCCGATTTCATCAAGTGGGCCAAGGATCAGGGCATTCCGGTCGGGCCGGGGCGCGGATCGGGGGCGGGCTCACTGGTCGCCTATGCGCTGACCATCACCGATCTCGACCCGCTCCGCTACAACCTGCTGTTCGAGCGATTTCTGAACCCCGAGCGGGTCAGTATGCCCGACTTTGACATCGACTTCTGCATGGATCGCCGCGAAGAGGTGATCCAGTACGTCCAGCAACGCTATGGCCGCGACCGGGTCGGGCAGATCATCACCTTTGGCGCGCTGCTGTCCAAGGCGGCGGTGCGCGATGTGGGCCGGGTGTTGCAGATGTCTTACGGCCAGGTTGACCGCCTGTCAAAGCTGATCCCGGTCGAAGGGGTCAAGCCGGTGTCGATCGAAAAGGCGCTGGCCGATGAGCCGCGCCTGCGCGAAGCGGCCAAGGCCGAGGAGGTGGTGGCGCGGCTGCTGGACTATGCCGGGCAGGTCGAGGGGCTGCTGCGCAACGCCTCGACCCATGCTGCCGGGGTGGTGATCGGTGACCGGCCGCTGGATGAGCTGGTGCCTTTGTATCAGGACCCGAAATCCGACATGCCGGCCACCCAGTTCAACATGAAATGGGTTGAGGCGGCGGGGCTGGTGAAGTTCGACTTTCTGGGCCTGAAAACCCTGACGGTAATTCAGAACGCGCTGGATCTGCTCAGGCTGCGCGGGGTGACGGTGGATATCGCGCTGATCCCGCTGGATGATGCCAAGACCTATGAACTTTATGCCTCCGCCCGTACTGTCGCTGTGTTTCAGGTGGAAAGTTCGGGCATGATGGATGCGCTGCGGCGGATGAAGCCGACTTGCATCGAGGATATCGTGGCGCTGGTCGCGCTGTACCGCCCCGGCCCGATGGAGAACATCCCGGCCTATTGCGAGGTGAAAAACGGCCTGCGGCCGCTGGTGTCGATTCACCCGTCGATCGACCATATTCTGGCCGAAACCCAGGGCATCATCGTCTATCAGGAACAGGTGATGCAGATTGCCCAGGTGATGGCCGGCTATTCGCTGGGCGGGGCCGATCTGCTGCGCCGGGCGATGGGCAAGAAGATCGCGGCGGAAATGGCCAAGGAACGGCCAAAGTTCGAGGCCGGGGCCAAAGCCAATGGGGTGGCGCAGAAAAAGGCCAGTGAAGTGTTTGACTTGCTGGAGAAATTTGCAAACTACGGATTCAACAAAAGCCATGCTGCCGCCTATGCCGTGGTCAGCTATCAGACCGCCTGGCTGAAAGCCAATCACCCGGTGGAATTCATGGCGGCGGTGATGAACTGCGATATCCACCTGACCGACAAGCTACGTGATTACCGCAAGGAGGTCGAACGGATGGGGATCGAAGTGGTGGCACCCTGCATCAACCGCAGTCTGGCGACGTTTGGCGTCAGCGCGGGGCGGGTGGTCTATGCGCTGGGGGCGCTGAAGAATGTCGGGGTCGAGGCGATGCAGACCATCGTCACGGCGCGGGGGGAGCGGCCCTATGCGACCCTGTTCGATCTGGGCCGCCGCGTCGATCTGAAACGCGTCGGCAAGCGGGCACTGGAAATGCTGGCGCGGGCCGGGGCGTTTGATGTGCTGGATGCCAACCGGCGCCGGGTGTTTGACGGGTTGGAGGCATTGGTGAACTGGTCGGCGGCTTTGCATGAGGCGCGGGCGTCAGCGCAGGTCAGCCTGTTTGGCGAAGCCGGGGCCGACCTGCCGGAACCGCGACTACCGGGTGGTCCGGACTGGTTGCCGCTGGAACGGCTGGCGGCGGAGCAGGTGGCAGTGGGGTTCTATCTGTCGGGCCATCCTTTGGACGACTATATGGCTTCGCTGAAGCGCAAAGGCGTGTTGACGCTGGCCAGTGTTGCGGCGCGGGCAGCGGGCGGGGCATTGGTGGCAAAGGTGGCAGGTACCGTGACGGCGCGGCAGGAACGCAAATCGGCGCGCGGCAACCGCTTTGCCTTTGTCGGCCTGCAGGACCCGACCGACAGTTGTGAAGTCACCATTTTTTCCGATGTGCTGGAGGCATCGCGCCACCATCTGGAACCGGGGCAGAACGTGGTGATGACGGTTGAGGCCACAATGGAAGGCGATACGCTGAAATTGCTGGGGCGGCTGGTGCAGCCGATTGATGCGGTGGTGGCCGATGCGGGCAGTGCCGGGCTGCGGGTCCATATCGGCGATGCCGGCGCGGTGGCGCTGGTGGCATCCCTGCTGGAACGGATTTCGGCAGAGGCGGGGCAAGTTGGTTCGCGCGGGCGCGGGCCGGTGACGCTGTGCATTGCCGATGCGGGCACCGGGCGCGAGATTGATCTGGCCTTGCCGCGCGATTATCCGGTGACGCCACAGATCAAAAGCGCGCTGAAAAGCCTGACCGGTGTGGTGATGGTGGAAGAGGCCTGACAGCAGCCGGTCCTCGCCACGTTGCACCCAACCGCAAGAATCAGCTTCTCACAGCCGGCAATCCCGTCTAACACGATTAGAATTGTCGTCATAAGGGGGCCGTCCGGATGGATTCGATTTGGGAATTTGCCATTGTGGGTTTCATTGCCCAGCTGGTCGACGGCTCGCTTGGCATGGGATTTGGCGTGATCTCCTCTGCCGTTCTGCTGGCGCATGGCGTTCCGCCGCCTCTGGTCTCGGCCTCGGTCAATGCCGCCAAACTGCCGACAGGGGGCACAGCGGCGATTTCCAACTATTACCACCAGAACATCAACTGGCAGATCGTTAAAGCTTTGGCGGTGTTTGGTACGATCGGCGGGCTGATCGGTGCCACGGTTCTCAGCTGGTTGAAGGGCGACGCCCTGCTTTATCTTGTCAACAGCTACCTGATCCTGATTGGCTGCTTTGTGGTTTATCGCGGCGTCACCGGCATTGCCCCCGCCCTGATAAAGCACAGCCGGTTCCGGCTGATCGGCTTTGCCGGCGGTTTGATCGAAGGCATCGGCGGCAGCTGGGGGCCGATTGTGAATACCGGACTGCTTGGCTCTGGTGTGCCGTCACGCTATGCCATCGGATCAACCAATTTCTCGGAATTCATCGTCAGTGCCTTTGTCTTTGCCACCCTGACCATCAGCTACTATTTCGGCTGGTGGGGCCACGAAATCGACTGGACAGCGGTGCGGGCGTCGGTGTTTGGTCTGGCGCTGGGGGGGCTGCCTGCGGCGTTCTTTGGCGGGTGGCTGGCCAAGATGGCACCGCGCAGACCTCTGACCATCGTCGTGGGGCTGTTTGCCATCGGGGTGGCGATCTATCGGTTTGCCACGATGTAGGGTCGGTTTCGGCAGCGTGCGGCGATCGGCGGGCCTGCCCGGGCCCGGCCACAAGGCCCGCAGCTTTGCCAGCAGCTCGGGGCGAAAGGCACCGCCAATGGAAACCCCGACAATCGGCACAAAACCCAGCCGCAGGTCTTGCGGCAGTCGCGACATCACAGCACCAACCGTCCACCCCGGTGCCGACAGGCCGCCACCGGCACCCGTGACCCCAGCAGGCAGCGGCAACCGCGCAACGGCGGCCAGTGCGACCCCAACACTGCCCAAAGCCGACGCCAGGGTGCTTTCCACCAGCGCCCGGGGCGGCACCCGAACCTGGCCTCAGGTTCCGGTCGGTGCGCCACCGGCAAAGGCGTTGCCGTGCCGCCAGTTGCAGGGCGCTTCCTGCATTTCCAGATGCAGCCCGGTGCCGTTATAGGGATGGGCGCGGGCCAGATTTTCGTTGAATTCAATGCCCAGCCCCGGGGCTTGCGGCGGCAGGATAAAACCGTCGTCCCAAATGATCGAATGCCCGATCAGCGCCTGATGAAACGCGCCACCGGTCTGGATGGTTTCCGCCATCAGGATATTGGGGATCGACGCCGCCAGATGGATGTTGGCGGCCCATTCCACTGGTCCTGCATAAAGATGCGGTGCCATTTCGGCGTTGAAACTTTCCGCCATGATCGCGATTTTCTTGGCTTCCCAGATGCCGCCAACCCGCCCCAAGGCCGGTTGCAGGATCTTGGCACCGCCGGTGCGCAGCAGGGTGGCAAATTCGGCCTTGGTGGCGAACCGCTCACCGGTGGCAATCGGGATCCGCACCGCCTTTGCCACTTCGGCATATTCCAGCAGATTGTCTGGTGGGATCGGCTCTTCGTACCACAGCGGCGAATAAGGCTCCAACGCCTGCCCCAGCCGGATCGCACCCGGCGTAGAGAACTGGCCGTGGGTGCCAAACAGCAGGTCAGCGCGGTCGCCCACCGCCTCGCGGATTTTCTGGCAGAACCGCACCGACCGTGTGATGTCGGACATCGCAGGCATGTGACCGCCGCGAATGGTATAGGGCCCGGCGGGGTCGAACTTTACGGCGGTAAAGCCCAAAGCCACCATCCGCGCGGCTTCGTCTGCCTGCCAGTCGGCATCGATCCAGAAGCGGTTGGCATCGACCCCCGGCTCCGGGTACAGATAGGTGTAACTCCTCACCCGTTCATTCATCATGCCGCCCAACAGCGCCCAGACCGGGCGGCCCCGGGCTTTGCCGATGATGTCCCAACAGGCAATTTCCAGCCCCGAGAATGCCCCGATTACCGTCGGGTCGGGCCGCTGGGTAAAGCCGGAGGAATAGACCCGGCGGTACATCAGTTCGATGTTTTCGGCGCTGGTGCCCAGCATGTGCCGGTCAAACACATCGCGGATCACGGCGTCCATCGCCCTGGGGCCGACGGTCGAGACATAGCATTCGCCGTACCCCGTGATGCCGTCATCGGTGGTCAGTTTGACGAATGTCCAATAGCGCCCCCCCCAGCCGGGGGCAGGGGGAGCGACGGTAAATATTTCAAGATCGCGGAGTTTCATGGGGTGCCTTTGGCCGGTGCCGGTTGCTGGACCAAGGGGAACATGTTTCGCGGCGATGGTCCAGTGGAGGCTATTGCATGCGGCTGATGAAGCCGCTTGGCCTGTTCCCTCCCCCTTGTGGGGAGGGTCGGGGTGGGAGAAATGCCCCAGGCGCTGCGACACCCCCACCCCAGCCCTCCCCACAAGGGGGAGGGAGGCGCGGGCGCGCGTGGTGCGCCTTGCATCGCAGGTCAGAAGTCCAGATGCGCCACGTTCAGCGCGTTGGTCTGAATGAACTCGCGCCTTGGTTCCACCACATCGCCCATCAGCTTGGTAAAGATGTCATCGGCCTCGGCCAGATCCTCTACCCGGACCTGCAACAGCGTCCGT
>JAYTDA010000064.1:0-4448 GCA_043736155.1 Paracoccaceae bacterium
GTGGATCAGGGCCTATGAAAACCGCAATGTCGATATCGGGCTGGCCTGTGGCTTGCAGGGCAGGGCGCAGATCGGCAAGGGCATGTGGGCAGCCCCCGACCTGATGGCGGGCATGCTGGCGCAAAAGGCCGGGCACCCGGAGGCGGGGGCCAATTGCGCCTGGGTTCCCAGCCCGACAGCGGCGGTGCTGCATGCCACCCACTATCATCTGACCGACGTTTTCGCCCGCCAGACCGCGCTGAAGGCCGGTGGCGAACGCAGCACAGTGGCGGAATTGCTGACCCTGCCGCTGGCCACCGGCACCAACTGGGATGAACGTGCGGTGCAGGCCGAGGTGGACAACAACGCCCAGGGCATTCTGGGCTATGTGGTACGCTGGGTCGATCAGGGCATCGGCTGTTCCAAGGTGCCCGATATCCACAATGTCGCCCTGATGGAGGATCGCGCCACCTGCCGGATTTCCAGTCAGGCTCTGGCCAACTGGTTGCAGCACAATGTCATCACCGAGGCGCAGGTGATGACGGCGCTGCAAAAGATGGCGGCGGTGGTCGATGGGCAGAACAGCGGTGACCCCGCCTATCACCCGATGGCCCCGGGATTTGACGGTCTGGCGTTTCAGGCCGCCTGTGATCTGGTGTTTCTGGGCCGGATGCAGCCTTCGGGTTACACCGAACCGGTGCTGCATGGCCGCCGGTTGCAGGTCAAACAGCGCAGCCAGACCGGATCATTGCGCCTGTAGCGGCGACAAAGCCGCGCAAAACTGCGCAATTGCACAGTTTATTTGCATTTCTGTGACAGCCTGGCCTGGGTTCCCCCTCGACCCATGCCGTCAATCCTTCTACATTGGGGAAAAATACCCGCAAAGGGGTCGCAGGTAACGCAAAATGGCACGCCCGGTCGTCGGCATCATCGGCAATTCGTTTCTGATCAATGACCGCTATCCGACCCATGTCGGTGGCACGATGAATTCTGCCGCTGTGGCGGAGGTGTCGGGGGCAATGCCGCTGCTGATCCCGTCTGACCCGCGCTATGTGACGGTGGCGGAACTGCTGGAAACCTGTGACGGCTTCTTGCTGACCGGTGGCCGCCCCAATGTCCACCCCGAGGAATATGGCGAAGAAGCCACCGAAGCCCATGGCGCCTTTGACCGGGCCCGCGACGCCATCACCCTGCCGCTGGTGCGCGCCTGTGTCGAACGCGGCCAGCCGTTTTTGGGAATCTGCCGCGGCTTTCAGGAGGTGAATGTGGCGATGGGCGGTACCCTGTATCCCGAAATTCGCGACCTGCCGGGGCGGATGAACCACCGGATGCCGCCTGAAGGCACGCTGGAGGAACAGTTTGCCCTGCGTCATGCGGTGAAATTCACCCAAGGCGGCCCGTTTCGCCGCCTGTTTGGTGCCGATGAAGTGATGACCAATACCCTGCATGGCCAGGGCATCAAGAAAGCCGGGTGCCGGGTGATCGAAGACGGCTGGGCCGAAGATGGCACCACCGAGGCGATCTATATCGAGGGTGCCCCCGGGTTTACCCTGTCGGTGCAGTGGCACCCGGAATGGAACGCCGCCAGTGATCCGGTGTCGCGCCCGCTGTTTCTGGCCTTTGGCGCCGCTGTTGCCGCCTGGGCCAACGGGCAGGCAACCCCGGCGCGCCGGCGCGCCTGATTTCGGGGCCAATGCGGGCTTGCCAGTGGGTGCCGTTGTTGGCACCGATGGGCAAACCACAGCGGAGGTTTTGATGAAACGATCCGAGATCAATGACATCATGGCCAGGGCGGATGATTTCATCCGGTCGTTCGGCTTTGGGGCTGCTGGTCAGCGACTACCCGCAATGGCTCAACCGCTGACCCCGGTTCAGAACGGGCCAGAGGCGGGCAGATCGGGAACCACAACCGGTACCAATTCTGCGACCACCACCGGTTTCGGTTTCGGTTTGGGCTTCGGTTTCGGCTGCACCGGAACCGACAGACTGGCCGGCATCAGACCATCCCGGGTCATCACGATCACCTTGGCCCCATCGACCGTCCGGCCAAACAGGTCGATCACATCCTGATTGATCATGCGGATACAGCCGGAAGAGGCGTTGGTGCCGATCGATTGCCATTCGGGGGTACCATGAATCCGGTAGCCATAGTCGATGCCGTTGCTGGTCAGATACAGCGCCCGTGCCCCCAGTGGGTTGGTCGGGCCGCCGGGCTGGCCATCCTTGAACTTTTCCAGATCCGGGCTGCGGGCGATCATTTCCGGCGGCGGGGTCCAGGTCGGCCATTGCTGGCGGCTGGCAATGATCGCTTCACCCGACCAGTCAAACCCGGCGCGGCCCACGGCGATACCATAGCGGACCGCCTTGTTGGTGCCGGTCACCAGATACAGGTGCCGTTCGGCGGTATTGATGACGATGGTGCCCGGTGCCTGATCGGTGGGGTAGTCCACGGTCTGGCGGCGCAAGGCTTCGGGCAGTTGCTCCAGCGGGATCGCGGGGATGGTAAAGGCACCATCGGCGCGCGAGACATAGGCCTGTTCCGCAGATCCGACCGGGGGCGCGGTTTCAACGGTGGCTGTCTGTATCCCCAGTTCCGGCACACAAGCGCCCAGCACCAGGGTCAGCACTGACGCTGCCAATAATCTTACGCCGATCAGTTGCATTGATCCGTCCTTGCCTGTGCAGGTGATTGCAACACCTGTCAATCATTCGGCGACAAGTTAATCCAGTCCCGGGCCAAGGTCAAAGCCCCGCAGGCGCAAAAGCGCAACAATCCGGTGGCCCTTGCCCATTCCGGCGGGACATGGCCCATTCAAAGCGTGGTGCGCAGGTGCCAAAGTTCGGGGAACAGTTCCACCTCCAGCATCTTGCGCAGATAGCCCACGCCACTGGTGCCGCCGGTGCCGCGTTTCAGCCCGATCACCCGTTCGACCGTGGTCACATGGTTGAACCGCCAGCGGCGGAAATAATCCTCGAAATCCACCAGTTTCTCGGCGAGTTCATACAGTTCCCAATGCTGTTCCGGCTGAAGGTACACCTGCGCCCAAACCGCCTGCAGTTCTGGGTTTTCCACCCAGGGCGCTGCAAAATCGCGCTCCAGCACGGCCTGCGGCACCGGCAATCCGGCGCGGGCCAGGCACCGGATCGCTGCGTCATACAGGCTGGGTCCGGCCAGTTCGGCCTGCAGCCTGGCCGCAATATCGGTGCGGTGCTGATGCAGGGCAATCAGTTTGGCATTGCGATTGCCTGCGGTGAATTCGATCAGCCGGTATTGCCAGGACTGAAAGCCCGAAGATGCCCCCAGGGAGTCGCGAAACCGCGAATAATCCGAAGGCGTCATGGTGCGCAGCACATCCCAGGCATTGTTCAGCTGTTCAAATATCCGTGACACCCGGGTCAGCAGTTTGAAGGCGGGGCGCAATGTCCCCGCGATCAGGGCACTGCGGGCCGCGTTCAGCTCGTGCAGCGCCAGCCGCATCCAAAGCTCGGATGTCTGGTGCTGGATGATGAACAGCACCTCGTCATGGGCATCGCTCTGCGGATGCTGCGCCGTCAGAATCGCATCGAGGCCCAGATAGTCCGCATAGGACATCCGGTCGGAAAAATCGGTGACGGCACCGGCGCTGGCACCGGGTTCAACGCTGGCACCGGCGCTGGCATCGGGTTCAACGCTGGCATCGGGTTCGGCTTTGGTCACAGATCCACCTCCATGTCGCGGCTCATCCCGTCTTGCACCGCCGCCCCGTCTGCGCCACCGGACGGCCGCCACCCCTGCCGGGCAAAGAACCGTTCGGCCAACCGGCTCGCCTTTACCGTCAGGCGCGACAGGCCAAGCGCCTGCGCCGGTGGCAACAGCGCCTGATACAGCCGCGCCGCCAACCCGGTGCGGCGATGATCGGGCAAGACGAACAGCAGGTCCAGATAGCCATCGTGATGCATCATCACGAAACCGACAATGCCGCCATCCTGATCCGCGACAAAGGTGATTTCAGCCGCCAGCCAGTCGGCGTAGCCGTCGGGACAGGCATCATCCGGCACCCATTCCGCCAGTTCAGCGGCGGTGTAATGATCGCGTGCCCCGATCCGTACCGCCGCCAGAAACACCGCCCAACAGCCCGGGCCATCCGGGGCGGCAAAGCGCCGGATCAGCGGCGGCGCTGTCACGTCACCCGCTGCCGCACCCGGTATTCCGGGTTTTTCCACAGCGATTTCTGCATGATGTCCGACAGGATCGCCACCGCGCCCTCGACATCCTCCATATTGTTGTACAGCGGCGCAAAGCCGAACCGCAGGATGTCGGGCGCGCGGAAGTCGCCAATCACCCCGCGCGCGATCAATGCCTGCACGATCGCGTAAGCCTCGGGATGGGCATAGGCGATCTGGCTGCCGCGTGCGGCGGGGTCGGCCGGGCTGGCGAGGGTAAAGCCAAACCGTTCGCACAGCGGGGCCATGTCTGCCACGAAGAGCTC
>JAYTDA010000065.1:0-5373 GCA_043736155.1 Paracoccaceae bacterium
GAGGCCAGGCTGATCTTGATTTCGTCAAAGGTCTTTACGGGAGCAACCGGGTTGAACGGGTTGGTTGTGAGTTCCTGGTTCATTGCGTTTCCTTAAGGAATGGGGTCGCGACGGGAGGCGGAGAGGGCGGTAGGGTAAAACCCCACCCTACACACACGGCGTAGGGTGGGTTTTCAACCCACCGTCACTCTTCATCCGCATCCAGGAGTTCCATGTTCAGCCCGAGGCCCCGGACTTCTTTCACCAGCACATTGAACGATTCCGGAACCCCGGCCTCGAAACTGTCCTCGCCCTTGACGATCGACTCGTAGACCTTGGTCCGGCCCGCCACATCGTCTGACTTCACCGTCAGCATCTCTTGCAGGGTATAGGCGGCGCCGTAAGCTTCCAGCGCCCAGACTTCCATTTCCCCCAGACGCTGACCACCGAACTGCGCCTTGCCACCCAACGGCTGCTGGGTCACCAGCGAGTAAGGACCGGTGGACCGGGCGTGCAGTTTGTCATCGACCAGGTGGTGCAGCTTGAGCATGTATTTCACCCCCACCGTCACCGGCCGGGCAAACTGCTCGCCGGAACGCCCATCAAACACGATGGACTGGCCAGAAGTGTCAAAGCCCGCACGGCGCAGGGCGTCATTTACATCCGCCTCTTTCGCGCCGTCGAACACCGGGGTAGCAATCGGCACACCGGTGGTCACGTTCGACGCAATCTCCACCAGCCGCTCTTCATCCATCCCCGCCATCAGTTCGGCGTAAAGATCGTCGCCATAAGCGTGCTTCATCTTTTCACGCACCGGGGTCAGATCGCCGGACCGGCGATATTCTTTCAGCGCCTCGTCGATCTGAATGCCCAAACCGCGCGCCGCCCAACCCATATGGGTTTCCAGAATTTGGCCCACGTTCATGCGTGACGGCACCCCCAGAGGGTTCAGCACGAAATCCACCGCAGTGCCATCGGCGAGGAACGGCATGTCCTCGACCGGCACCACTTTGGAAATCACGCCCTTGTTGCCATGCCGCCCGGCCATCTTGTCGCCGGCCTGCAGCTTGCGCTTGACCGCCACGAACACCTTGACCATCTTCATCACGCCGGGGGGCAGATCGTCGCCACGGCGGACCTTTTCCACCTTGTCTTCGAAACGATGTTCCAGCTGCCGCTTTTGTGCATCGAACTGCTGGTTCAGTGCTTCGATATTCTGCGCATCGCCTTCATCAGCCAAGGCCAACTGCCACCACTGGCCACGGCTCAGCGTACCCAGCAGATCGTCGTCGATCATCGAGGACGGCTTCATCCCCTTTGGCCCTTTGACCGCGACCTTGCCCATGATCAGGGTTTTCAGGCGCGCATAGATGTTGCGTTCCAGAATCTCCAGCTCGTCGTCACGGTCACGTGCAAGGCGCTCGATCTCTTCGCGTTCGATCTGCAAGGCGCGTTCGTCTTTATCAACGCCGTGCCGGTTGAACACCCGCACTTCGACGATGGTGCCGTAAGCCCCCGGCGGCAGCCGCAGCGAGGTATCGCGGACGTCGGACGCCTTTTCGCCAAAGATGGCGCGCAGCAGCTTTTCTTCCGGCGTCATCGGGCTTTCGCCCTTTGGCGTGATCTTGCCGACCAGAATATCGCCCGGCAGCACTTCGGCCCCGATATAGACGATGCCCGCCTCGTCAAGGTTACGCAGCGCCTCTTCACCGACGTTCGGAATGTCGCGGGTGATCTCTTCCGGCCCCAGTTTGGTGTCGCGCGCCGCCACCTCGTATTCGTCGATATGGATCGAGGTGAACACGTCGTCTTTCAGGATACGCTCGGAAATCAGGATCGAGTCTTCATAGTTGTAGCCATTCCACGGCATGAAGGCGACGACGATATTCCGCCCCAGCGCCAGTTCCCCCATGTCGGTGCAGGGGCCATCGGCGATCACTTCGGCGCGGGTCACGGTATCGCCCACCTTCACCAGCGGGCGCTGGTTGATGCAGGACGACTGGTTGGACCGTTTGAACTTGCGCAGGCGGTAGATATCCACCCCCGGCTCGCCCGGTTCCAGCATTTCGGTGGCGCGCACCACGATCCGGGTAGCGTCGACCTGGTCAATCACCCCAGACCGCCGCGCCATGATGGCGGCACCACTATCGCGGGCCACCACGCCTTCGATCCCGGTACCGACAAACGGCGCCTCTGATTGCAGCAACGGCACCGCCTGGCGCTGCATGTTCGACCCCATCAAAGCCCGGTTGGCGTCGTCATTTTCCAGGAACGGGATCAGCGAGGCGGCAACCGAGACAAGCTGCTTCGGCGACACGTCGATCAGGTCGACCACATCGGCGGGGTTCAGCATGAACTCGCCCGATTGGCGGGTTTCGATCAAGTCGGCGGTCAGACGCCCTTCGCTGTCCAGTTCGGCGTTGGCCTGCGCAATGGTGTGGCGCATCTCCTCGGTGGCCGACATGTAGACCACCTCATCGGTCACCTTACTGTCGATCACGCGGCGATAGGGGGTTTCGATAAAGCCGTATTTGTTGACCCGTGCAAACGTGGCCAAGCTGTTGATAAGGCCGATGTTCTGGCCTTCTGGCGTTTCAATCGGGCACATCCGGCCATAGTGGGTCGGATGCACGTCGCGCACTTCAAAGCCGGCACGTTCGCGGGTCAGACCGCCCGGCCCAAGGGCCGACAGGCGGCGCTTGTGCGTCACTTCGGACAAGGGGTTGGTCTGGTCCATGAACTGGGAAAGCTGGCTGGAGCCAAAGAACTCCCGTACTGCCGCCGCCGCCGGTTTGGCGTTGATCAGGTCTTGCGGCATCACGGTGTCAATCTCGACCGACGACATCCGCTCCTTGATCGCGCGTTCCATCCGCAGCAGGCCGACGCGGTACTGGTTTTCCATCAACTCGCCGACCGAGCGCACCCGGCGGTTGCCGAGGTGGTCGATATCGTCGATCTCGCCCTTGCCGTCGCGCAGTTCCACCAGCCCCTGAATACAGGCGATGATGTCCTCTTTGCGCAGGGTGCGTTCGGTATCCAGCGCCTTCAGATCCAGACGCATGTTCATTTTCACCCGGCCAACGGCCGACAGGTCATAGCGCTCAGAGTCGAAAAACAGCGTGTCGAACAACTGGCTGGCGGCATCGACCGTCGGCGGCTCGCCGGGGCGCATCACACGGTAGATATCCATCAGGGCGGTGTCACGGCCCAGGTTCTTGTCGGCATGCATCGTATTGCGGATGTAGGGGCCAACATTGACATTATCGATATCCAATATCGGAATATCGGTAATTCCTTGATCCAGCAATACTTTCAGGCTGCCGCCCTTGACTTCGCCGTCGCGGTCCAGTTCCCAGGTCAGTTCGTCGCCAGCCTCAACCCAGATTTCGCCGGTGGCCTCGTTGATGATGTCTTTCGACACATAGCGCCCGACGATCTGTTCAAACGGCACCAGAATCGACGAGACCGAGCCTTCGTCGATCATCCGCTTGACCATGCGCGGCGTCACCTTGTCACCGGCTTTGGTGATGACCTCGCCGGTATCGGCATCGACCAGATCAAAGGTCGGGCGGGTGCCACGGACGCGTTCGGGGAAAAAGCGGGTGATCCAGCCGCGGCCTTTGACGTGGCGGTAAGACACGGTTTCGTAATAGGCATCCATGATCGCTTCCTGATCCATGCCGATGGCATAAAGCAGCGTCGTTACCGGCAGTTTCCGGCGGCGGTCGATTCGGGCAAACACGATATCCTTGGCGTCAAATTCAAAATCCAGCCACGACCCGCGATAGGGAATGATCCGGCAGGTGAACAGCAGCTTGCCCGAGGAATGGGTCTTGCCCTTGTCATGATCGAAGAATACGCCGGGGCTGCGGTGCATCTGGGAAACGATGACGCGCTCGGTGCCGTTGACGATGAAAGTGCCGTTGTGGGTCATCAGCGGCATGTCGCCCATGAACACGTCTTGTTCCTTGATATCCTTGACCGATTTCGCGCCGGTGTCCTGATCGACATCGAACACGATCAGCCGCAGCGTGACCTTCAGCGGACCGGCATAGGTCATGTCACGTTGTTGGCATTCATCCACGTCATACTTGGGCTTCTCAAGCTCGTACTTCACGAATTCCAGCACCGAGGTCTCGTTGAAATCCTTGATCGGGAATACCGATTGGAAAACCCCCTGAATCCCCTCGCCGTCCTGCGGCTTGTCGCTGTCGCCAGAGCGCAGGAACAGGTCATACGACGATTTCTGAACTTCGATGAGGTTCGGCATCTCAAGAACTTCGCGGATTTTGCCGAAGTGTTTGCGGATGCGCTTCTGGCCGGAATAAGTTTGAGCCATGTTCGGTAGCACCTTTCATTCTTTTCGCGGGCGCTGTCGTCGGGGTTCCGACAGTCGCCGCTTGCGAAACAAGGGGGCAGCGTTCCATTCGTGCGATCCGTCCCACCGGGCCGCTCCCGAACGCTGACCCTGCCTTGGAGGGGGCTCAATGAGCGCTCTTCAAGACAGGATCGGCTGGGTCCGGAAAGCTCCGGACCCAGCCATTGTCATTCACGTAAGGTGCGCATTCATGCGCACCGCCCGCGGTTACTTCAGCTCGACCTTGGCGCCAGCGTCTTCGAGCTTTTTCTTCACGGCCTCGGCGTCGGCCTTGTTGACGCCTTCCTTGACCTTGCCACCGGCTTCGACCAGGTCTTTGGCTTCTTTCAGCCCCAGACCGGTGATGGCGCGCACTTCTTTGATCACGTTGATCTTTTGTGCGCCTGCTTCGATCAGCACGACGTCGAACTCGGTCTTTTCTTCGACCACTTCGGCCACAGCCGCCGGGCCAGCCATCATCACGGCGCCACCGGCTGCCGGTTCGATGCCGTACTTGTCTTTCAGGATGGTTTTCAGTTCCTGCGCCTGCAGCAGCGTCAGACCAACGATGTCTTCGGCGAGTTTGTTCAGATCAGCCATTTTGTTTTCCGTTCCTAAAGATGGGTTCCGACATCAGGGGGGTCCCCTACGATGCCTTACAGATTGCTCAAGCGGCCAGCCGCTCCTCGATGGTGGTGAGGATGCTTGCGATGTTCGAAGCAGGCGCGCCAATGGCCCCGGCGATGTTGGCAGCCGGTGCCACAATGCAGCCCACGATCGAAGCAATAAGCTCCTCACGCGACGGCATCATTGACACGGCTTTGACACCAGCGGCGTCCAGCGCCGTATTGCCCATTGCACCGCCAAGGATCACGAACTTGTCGTTCGCTTTGGCAAATGCATCCGCGACCTTGGCAGCAGCTACCGGGTCTTCGGAGGAGGCAATGACGGTCATGCCCTTCAACAGGCTGCCGATGCTTTCGCAGGGCTTCCCTTCAAGGGCGATCTTGGCGAGCTTGTTCTTGGCAACGCGAATG
>JAYTDA010000066.1:0-1671 GCA_043736155.1 Paracoccaceae bacterium
CAGGTGCGGGCGCTGCCCTGCGGAGCCTGCACATCGCCGCCCTGCTTCAGGCAGATCAGCGCGAAAGGGTCCGGCACGCCGGGGGCCGGTGCCTCGATCGGCACCGGTGCCGCGCAGGCGGCCAGCAGGCTTGCCAGCGCGAGACGGGTCATCGTCCCATCAGCCGGTCGTCGAACGGATATTTCGTCAGGTTTTCCACGCCGGTTTCGGTGATCAGCACCTGATCCTCCAGCTTGATCGAGAAATCGCCGCCCTCGGGCGACACCAGCGCCTCCACACAGAGCGTCATTCCCGGTTCCAGCGCAACCTCCATCGCGCCGTCCACCCAGCCATCCGGATAGGGCACGAAGGGCCATTCATCGCAAAGACCGACGCCGTGCATCTTGCAGGAGTATTTCTGCTTCCAATAGCGCGCCTCAAGCTGGTGGCCCTGATGGGTCAGCTCGCGGATCGTCACCCCGGGCCGCAGCATCGCCATGTTCTGGTCAATGTGGTCGCGGGCGTGCTGCATGGCGGAAATCATCGCGTCCGAGGGCCGGCCATCGCCCACCCACCATGTCCGCGACATGTCGGTGCAGAGGCCGTAGCAGCCGATCAGATCGGTGTCGAAGGCGACGATTTCGTTGTTTTGAACGATGCGGGGGCCGCATTCCTGAAACCACGGATTGGTGCGCGGGCCAGAGGCGAGCAGGCGGGTTTCGATCCACTCGCCCCCCCGCCTGATGTTGCCCCGGTGCAGTTCGGCCCAGATCGCATCTTCGCTGATGCCGCCGTCCGGCACCTCGCGGCGGGTGAAAACCTCCATTTCGGCAATCGCCGCCTCGCAGGCCGCCGCCGCGCAGCGCATGGCGGCAATCTCGTCCGGGCCTTTGATGGCGCGGGTTTTCTCGGTGACTTCCTCACCCTCCATCACCGCGAATCCGCGCCGTTCCAATGCGCGCAGGCCGGCGACCATGATCTTGTCCACCGCGAGGCGCCGGTTGGTGCCGGCGTGGGCGGCCATCACCTCGTCGACCTGACCGGCGAAAGAGGCGGCATCCTCGGCCCCCCGGTCGCCCGAGATCGAATAGAAGAACGACGCGCCAGAACGGATTTCGGCGACCAGCGGGTTGAAGGTGACGAGGAAGGGCGCCTGCTTGTATTCCCAGATCACCATATGGCCGTCGGCGCACAGCAGCACGGCGCGAAAGGGGTTGTGGCTGTTCCACAACTGCATGTTGGTGGTGTCGGTGGCGTAGCGGATGTTCAGGGGGTCGAACATCAGCAAGCCGCCGATGTCGCGCGCGACCAGAGCCGCCGTCAGCCGCCGCCAGCGATGCTCGCGCATCCGGGCAAGGTTGGGCAGCGCAAGGCCCAACGTCGCCCATTCGGCAAAGGCCAGTTGCGTCGGGCCGATTTCCACCCGGTCATTGTCGTTCGGGCTGCCATCGCCAAGGGTCGCGCCCCGGCTGGGGTCGATCTTGCGGCGGGTCTGGGCAAAGGTGTCGGGCATCGCGGCTCTCCCATCGGCACGGCCAGTCTTGTCGGCACGGCCAGTCTTGCCGAAGCCGGGGGTGCGGCTTGGCCATCCGCGACCCGGCCTGTCGGAAACGGGGCGGCTGGAGGTCGGCGGCAGGTTTTGCTATGACGCCGCATGACCGCCCCGATCCTGCAAAAGACCCTGCCGCATTT
>JAYTDA010000067.1:0-20863 GCA_043736155.1 Paracoccaceae bacterium
CAAGCGCAGATCACCAAATACCCCGAGGGCCGTCAGGCCAGCGCCATCATCCCGCTGCTCTGGCGGGCGCAGGAGCAGGAGGGGTGGCTCAGCCGACCGGCCATCGAGCATGTGGCGCAGATGCTGAACCTCGCCTATATCCGCGCGCTGGAAGTGGCGACATTCTACTTCATGTTCCAACTGCAACCGGTTGGTTCTGTTGCCCATATCCAGATTTGCGGCACCCTGTCATGCATGATTACTGGGGCCGAGGATCTGGTGGCGGTGTGCAAAGCCAAAGTCGCGAAATCGGCGCATGCGCTGTCGGCGGATGGCCGATTCAGCTGGGAAGAGGTTGAATGTCTGGGGGCCTGCGCCAATGCCCCGATGGCGCAGATCGGCAAGGATTATTACGAGGACCTGACGCCGCAGCGGCTGGAAGAGTTGCTCGACGAAATGGCAGCCGGCAAGGTGCCGGTGCCGGGGCCGCAGAACGGGCGCTATGCCGCCGAACCGCTGAGCGGGCTGACCACGCTGACCGAGTTTGAAAGCGGGCGAAAGCAGTATAACGCCTCGGTGCAAGCCGCTGTGGATATTGGCGAAACCCTGAAACGGATCGACGGCACCGAAGTGCCGCTGCGATCACCGTGGCAGGGTAAGGGTACCACTGTGGAAGACGCCGTTGTCGCCGGAGCCAGAGCCCCCGCAGCCGAACCAGGCACAGCCGCCAAACCGTCACAGGAAGCCGCAGCTGTCGCACCACCGACACTTCTTGCCGACCTGCCCGCAGGCGCAGGCACCAGACCCGCCACCCTGTCAGCCCCGCGTGGCGGCAAGGCCGACAACCTGAAACTGGTCTGGGGCATCGGGCCAAAGGTCGAAAAGCTGCTGCACCGGCTGGGCTTTTTCCACTTTGATCAACTGGTCGGCCTGACCGCGCAGGAACTGGTCTGGATCGACGCCAATCTGGAAAACTTCAAGGGCCGCGCCAGCCGGGATCGCTGGAAGCTGCAGGCGGAGGTGTTGGTCAAAGGCGGCAGCGAACAAGACGCCGAAGACGCGATGCGTCGCGCCATGAGTGAGCCATGAGCGACGAGCGCGCCCACCTGTCACAAAGCCGCCAGGCCGCAGTGGTCTGTGCTGTCGCCGCTGTGCTGTGGCTCGGTGCGCAATGGTTGGGGCCGGTGCTGGGTCTGCCGGGTCAGTATGCCATATTGTTCGATCTGATGGCTCTGGCTGCCTTTGGCTGGGCCATGGTTGTGACTTTCCGGCTTCGGCGTGCGATGGGTGCAAGGCCGAAGCAGAATAAACAAGGATAGAGAATGCTGCACGACAAGGACCGGATCTTTACCAACCTGTACGGCATGCATGACCGCAGCATCGCCGGGGCACGGCAGCGGGGCCATTGGGACGGCACCAGGGATATTCTGGCGCGCGGCCGTGACAAGCTGGTGGAAGAGATCAAGGCCTCCGGCCTGCGCGGCCGGGGCGGTGCGGGCTTTCCCACCGGGCTGAAATGGTCGTTCATGCCCAAGCAGTCCGATGGCCGCCCGTGTTATCTGGTGGTCAATGCCGACGAGTCCGAACCCGGCACCTGCAAAGACCGTGAAATCATGCGCCACGATCCGCATACCTTGGTCGAAGGCTGTCTGATCGCCGGTTTCGCGATGGCGGCGGTGGCGGGCTATATCTACATTCGGGGCGAATATATCCGCGAGAAAGAGGCTTTGCAGGCGGCGATCGATGAAGCCTATGACGCGGGCTATCTGGGCAAGAATGCCTGCGGGTCGGGATATGACTATGACCTTTACCTGCATCACGGTGCCGGGGCCTATATCTGCGGCGAGGAAACCGCCCTGCTGGAAAGCCTGGAGGGCCGCAAGGGGATGCCGCGGATGAAGCCGCCGTTTCCGGCGGGTTCCGGGCTTTATGGCTGCCCGACCACGGTGAACAATGTGGAGTCCATCGCGGTGGTGCCGACCATCCTGCGCCGGGGGCCGGCGTGGTTTGCCGGGTTTGGCCGCCCGAACAATACCGGCACCAAGGTGTTCTGCATCTCCGGCCATGTGAACAACCCTTGTGTGGTTGAAGAATCCATGTCGATCCCGTTGCAGGAACTGCTGGAAAAGCATTGCGGCGGGGTGCGGGGTGGCTGGAAGAACCTGAAAGCGGTGATTCCCGGCGGCTCGTCGGTGCAATTGCTGCGGGCCGAGGAATGCGACGATGCGCTGATGGATTTCGACTGGCTGCGGGAAAAACGGTCGGGGCTGGGGACGGCGGCGGTGATCGTGATGGATCAGTCGACCGATATCATCAAGGCGATCTGGCGGCTTTCCAAGTTTTACAAACACGAGTCCTGCGGGCAATGCACCCCTTGCCGGGAAGGGACGGGGTGGATGATGCGGGTGATGGACCGGCTGGTTCGGGGTGAGGCGGAGCTGGAGGAGATTGACATGTTGCTGTCGGTGACAAAGCAGGTTGAGGGCCATACGATTTGTGCTTTGGGGGATGCGGCGGCCTGGCCGATTCAAGGGGTGATCCGGCAGTTCCGGGGCGAGATCGAGGACCGGATCAAGGCCAGGAAAGCCGGGCGGGCGATGGCGGCGGAGTGAGGGTGGGGGAACGTCCCGGTTCGGGACATTTTTCGACGTAATGAAATCAACGGGTTAGGCGTGCTGCTTAACGAACTGTTAGGGCTTTGGAACAAGGACCCACCCGGACCATGCAGAATGCCAGCCAGTCCATCGCCGCTTTCAGCATTGCGCGGTTGGGTGCGATGCCGGGTGATCCGTTGGTGGCACCCGGTGGCCCGACGGGCGATGGCGGCGGCGTGAGGAGGCTTGTGTGAGCGATGCAACCGACAATCTGGTGCTGCGGCTGTTGCAGGACATCAGAACCGACCTGAAGGATCAGCGCCAGTTGATCGAAGGGTTGAACGGCCGCATGACCGGGATGGAGCGCCATATCGAGGATATGAAGGAAAGCGTCGGCCTGGCGCTTGGCCTGTCTGCCCATGCCAACGTCGCTTATGAAACCACCGGGCAGCGGCTGGACCGGTTGACCGACAAGATCACCGGACTGGAAACCCGGATATCGACATTGGAAAACTCAAAGTGACCCCGACCTTCCACCTCGCCGAACTGAACATCGGGCGGCTGCTGGCCCCGACCGATGACCCGCGCGTGGCGGAGTTCATGGGCGCACTCGACCGGATCAACGGTTTGGGCAAACGGATGCCGGGGTTTGTCTGGATGTCGGAAGGCTCGGGCGAGCCGGGCCCCCATCTTCCAAACACCGGCAATACGGCGGTCAAGCTGGAAGGCGACGCGCAGTTCGTCTCCAACCTGACGGTCTGGGAAAGCGTGGAAACGCTGGAGGCGTTCGTCTGGAACACGGTTCACCGGGCGTTTTACGAACGCCGGGCCGAGTGGTTCGAGGTGCTGGGGCGGATGCATTTCGTGCTGTGGTGGGTGCCAGTGGGGCATCAGCCCACCATTGAAGAAGCGATGGAAAGGCTGGCGCATCTGCAGACGCATGGCGACAGCGATCAGGCGTTTGGCTGGCAATATCTGGCAGAGGCCAAGCTGTGGAAGATGAAGAACTGCACTCAGGTCGCGGCGGAGTAGGGGCGATGACAGACGAAACCGGCAATCTGATCCTTGAATATATGCGCAAGTTTGAAAAGACGCTGCAGGATATGCGCGCCGATATGTATGACATGCGCGAAAGCCTGCAGGAAATTAACCGGCGTTTGTCGCATCTGGAGGAAGGGCAGGCGATCACCAATCGCCGCCTTGACCGGCTGGATGAACGTGTAACCCGGATCGAAAAACCCCTTGATCTGGTGGAGGGATGACGTGACCACACTTCGCAGACCGAGCATCGATGGTGCCAGGACCCAGTTGGCCACTGTGCAGATGCCAGGCTACCGCGAAGCGGCGTTTGGCTGGCAATATCTGGCAGAGGCCAGGCTGTGGAAGGTGAAGAACTGCACTCAGGTCGCGGCGGAATGACCGCAAAATTGCCCCTGCCCAATTGGTTGCAAAACCGCTTTCAATCAAAGAAGGCGCGCCGCAGGCTTTCCGACATCACCCGCTTTGCCTATTTTGGGCCAAGGCCGGAAACTGCAACCAGTCCGGGTGAAATTGAAACGCTGTTCTGGAGCAACACGGGGCGGGTTGTCCACAAATGGCACCATTACCTGCCATTGTACGAACGGTACTTCGGACCCTATCGCGGCAAACCCTTGCGGATGCTGGAAATCGGCGTGTTTCAAGGCGGCTCGCTGGACCTTTGGCGGCGGTACTTCGGGCCGGATGCCGTGCTTTTCGGCATCGACATCGACCCGGCCTGTGCTGCTTTCAACGGGCAAAGCGCGCAGGTTCGGATCGGATCGCAGGAGGATGCGGCGTTCCTGCGCTCTGTCGTGGCCGAAATGGGCGGCATCGACATCGTTCTGGATGATGGCAGTCACAATTCCCGCCATATCCGGGCCGGTCTGGATGTGCTGTTCCCGCTGTTGAACGACGGTGGGCTATACATGATCGAAGACCTGCATGCGGCCTATTGGCCGAATTTTTCCGGTGGCTATGATGCACCCCGCGGTTTCATGCAGGTGGCCAAGCGGATGATGGATGACATGCATCACTGGTACCACAGGCACGGCGAACAGGTGGCGGCAACAGCGGGGCATCTGGCGGGCATGCATCTGCATGATTCCATTCTGGTGCTGGAAAAACGCGCCGTGGCACCGCCGATGCATACTCAGGTCGGGGGTGCTGTGTGATGGCCACGCGCTCAACAGGAAACCGGTCTGCAAGTTCATCAGGGGGTGCGTGCAATGTGTAGTGGCGGTCTTGATCCGAAATATGCATTGGGTGATCTGGAACGCGCATTCAAGGTTGCGCGGCAGAGCGTTGAACATGAAAAAGAAAACCGGGAACCGGCGAACAACCTGAAGGGTTGGATTGCAGCGCTGTTTGCGCGGTTCCATCGTAAGGAAGTGACCGATGTCTAACCTGCGCAAACTGATCATCGACGGTACCGAGATTGAGGTTGACCCGGCGCTGACCCTGATCCAGGCCTGCGAACAGGCCGGGGTGGAGATTCCGCGGTTTTGCTATCACGAACGGCTGTCCATCGCCGGTAACTGCCGGATGTGTCTGGTCGAGGTTGTGGGCGGCCCGCCGAAACCTGCGGCAAGCTGCGCCATGCAGGTCAAGGACATGCGGCCCGGCCCGAATGGCGAGCCGCCGGTGATCAAGACCAACTCACCGATGGTGAAACGGGCGCGCGAAGGCGTGATGGAGTTTTTGCTGATCAACCATCCGCTCGATTGCCCGATCTGCGATCAGGGCGGCGAATGCGATCTGCAGGATCAGGCGATGGCGTATGGGGTTGATTTCTCGCGGTACCGCGAGCCGAAACGGGCATCGGAAGACCTTGATCTGGGGCCGCTGGTTGAAACCAAAATGACCCGCTGCATCTCCTGCACCCGCTGCGTGCGCTTTGCCACCGAAGTGGCGGGCAACACCCAGATGGGGCAGACCGGGCGCGGCGAAGACAGTGAAATCACCAGCTATCTGAACCAGACGCTGGATTCGAACCTGCAAGGCAACATCATCGACCTGTGCCCGGTTGGGGCTTTGACCTCGAAACCCTACGCCTTTACCGCCCGGCCGTGGGAACTGACCAAGACCGAAAGCATCGATGTGATGGATGCTTTGGGCTCCAATATCCGCATTGATACCAAGGGCCGCGAAGTGATGCGGATCCTGCCGCGCAACCATGACGGGGTGAATGAGGAATGGATCTCCGACAAGACCCGGTTCATCTGGGACGGGTTGCGGCGGCAACGGCTGGATGTGCCCTATATCCGCGAGAACGGCCGGTTGCGCAAAGCCGGCTGGGGTGAGGCTTTGGCCGCTGTGGCACAGGCGATGAAGGGCCGGAAAGTCGCCGGTCTGGTCGGCGATCTGGTGCCGGTCGAAGCGGTGTTTGCCCTGAAAACGCTGGTCGAAGGGCTGGGCGGCAAGGTCGAATGCCGCACCGATGGCGCGCGTTTGCCGATCGGCAACCGGTCCGCCTATGTCGGCACCGCCCGGATCGAGGATATCGACAGCGCCAGACGGATCCTGCTGATCGGCACCAACCCCCGCGTCGAAGCGCCAGTGCTGAATGCCCGCATCCGCAAGGCGTGGCTGAATGGCGCAAAGGTGGCGCTGATCGGGCCGACGGCAGACCTGACCTATGACCACTTGCACCTTGGCACCGACCGCGCCGCGCTGGTGGCGCTGGCGGATGAGGAGCACGGCGACAAGTCCGGCGGCATCGTCATCGTCGGCCAGGGTGCGATCAATGAGGCTGACGGCGAGGCGGTTCTGGCCCTTGCGATGAAAGCGGCGGCTTACTCCAACGCCAGGCTTTTGGTGCTGCACACCGCCGCTTCACGGGTGGGGGCGATGGATGTGGGGGCTACGACCGACGGCGGTCTGGCGGTGGCCACCGACGGGGCCGAGGTGATCTATAACCTTGGTGCCGACGAGGTGGAGATCGCTGCTGGTCCGTTGGTGATCTATCAGGGGTCGCATGGGGATCGCGGTGCCAACCGCGCCGACATCATCCTGCCCGCCGCCGCCTATACCGAGGAAAACGGTCTGTTCGTCAATACCGAAGGCCGCCCGCAACTGGCGTTCCGCGCCGGGTTTGCCCCGGGCGAGGCCAAGGAAGGTTGGGCGATCCTGCGGGCTTTGTCGGCGGAACTGGGGGCGACCTTGCCCTATGACACGCTGGCGACATTGCGGCAGGCGCTGGTGGCAGCGGTGCCGCATCTGGCGGGGATCGATCAGGTGCCGGTGAATGAATGGGTGGCTTTGCCGCTGCAAGCCCCGGCCAAGGCGACATTCCGGGCTGCCACCCGCGATTTCTACCTGACCAACCCGATTGCCCGCGCCTCATCGGTGATGGCGGAATTGTCGGCGCTGGCCAAGGCGCGCACCATGGCACTGGCGGCGGAGTGATGCAGAGGGTGCCGGGTTCAGCCCTGTTGGCACTGACCCTGATGGCGGGCTGTACTGGCGCGTCCGGGGCCAGCCAATCGGGGGTTGATCCGACCTATCTCGGGGTGGAAACAAGGCTGCTGGATGGTGATCTGGTCAATTTCATCGTGCGGATGCAGGGGGTCCGGGGTCCGGAACCGGTTGAAACCTATGCGCTTTGTGCCGCGGCGCAATATACCCTGATCCGGGGCTTCGGGTTTGCCCGTCATCTGCGGACCAATGTCGATGAACAGGGTGGCATTTGGACGGCAGATGCTGTTTACACCATTTCGGCTGCGTTGCCGCGCGGCCTGCGCACCATCGACGCCGAAGTGACGGTGGGTGATTGTGCCGAACGACAGATACCGACGGTATGAGGGGCAAAGATGGCTGACTTCTTGGCAACGGGTTTTGGCACTTTCGTGCTTTTGCTGGTGCAAAGCCTGCTGGTGGTGGCATTCGTGATGCTGTCGCTGCTGTTCCTTGTCTATGGCGACCGCAAGATCTGGGCGGCGGTGCAGATGCGGCGCGGACCCAATGTGGTGGGGGTGTTTGGCCTGCTGCAGACCGTCGCCGATGCGTTGAAATATGTCGTCAAAGAGATCGTGATCCCGGCAGGGGCCGACCGTGCGGTGTTCATCATGGCGCCGTTGGTCAGCTTTGTGCTGGCAATGCTGGCCTGGGCGGTGATCCCGTTTGCCGATGGCTGGGTGCTGTCGGACATCAATGTGGCGATCCTGTTCGTCTTTGCGATCTCGTCGCTGGAGGTTTACGGCGTCATCATGGGGGGCTGGGCCTCGAACTCTAAATACCCGTTCCTTGGCTCGTTGCGGTCGGCGGCGCAGATGATTTCCTATGAGGTGTCGCTGGGCCTGATCATCATCGGCATCATCATTTCCACCGGTTCGATGAATTTCGGCGATATTGTCCGGGCGCAGGACGGGTCATACGGTCTGCTGAACTGGTACTGGCTGCCGCATTTCCCGATGGTGTTTCTGTTCTTCATCAGCGCTTTGGCCGAAACCAACCGCCCGCCGTTCGATCTGCCAGAGGCTGAATCTGAACTGGTGGCGGGCTTCATGGTCGAATATTCCTCCACCCCGTTCCTGTTGTTCATGGCCGGCGAATATATCGCGATCTTCCTGATGTGCGCCCTGACCACGCTGCTGTTTTTCGGCGGCTGGCTGTCGCCGATCCCCGGCCTGCCCGATGGCGCGCTGTGGATGGTGGGCAAGATGGCGTTCTTTTTCTTCATGTTCGCCATGGTGAAGGCGATCGTGCCGCGCTACCGCTATGACCAGTTGATGCGGATCGGCTGGAAGGTGTTTTTGCCGATGTCGCTGGGCTGGGTGGTGATCGTGGCGTTTCTGGCGAAGTTCGAGGTGTTCGGCGGCTTTTGGGCGCGCTGGATGGTGGGGGGGTAGAATGGCAGAGGTGGACAATCTGGTGCTGGAACAGTTGCGCCTGATCCGCGAGGATCTCCGCCGGATGGACAAGCGGTTCGACGAGCTTGAGGTCAAGATGGCCTCCGAGTTCGACGACGCAAAGACAGATCTTCACGGGCACACGATGATGATCTTTGGGCTGAGCAGCGTGATTGGTCAGATCGACAAGCGGGTCGAGCACGTTGAGGAAAAGCTGGGAATCAAGCAATGAGCTACATGGATTGGGGCCGGGCAACCAAATATTTCCTGCTGATGGATTTCATCAAGGGTTTTGGCCTTGGGATGAAATACTTCTTTGCGCCGAAAGCCACGCTGAACTATCCGCATGAAAAGGGGCCTTTGTCGCCCCGTTTCAGGGGCGAACACGCGCTGCGCCGTTATGCCAATGGCGAAGAGCGCTGCATTGCCTGCAAGCTGTGCGAGGCGATCTGTCCGGCGCAGGCGATCACCATCGATGCCGAACCGCGCGAAGATGGCTCGCGCCGCACCACCCGCTACGACATCGACATGACCAAATGCATCTATTGCGGCTTTTGTCAGGAGGCCTGCCCGGTCGATGCCATCGTCGAAGGGCCGAATTTCGAGTTTGCCACTGAAACACGCGAGGAGCTTTACTACAATAAAGAGCGGCTGCTGGAAAACGGGGCGCGGTGGGAAGCCGAAATTGCCCGCAATCTGGAAATTGACGCGCCGTATCGCTGAAAGGGGGATGGGATGAACGAAAACGTGGAAAATCTGATCCTGGTTCAACTTTGCGAAATGCGGGCTGAAATGACCGAAATACGCGCCGATGTTGCTTCGATCAAATCGGATGTGAAGGATGTGGATCAGAAGGTTGACGGGTTGTCGATGATCTTGACGATGTTCGCGGGCCACATGAACCATCTGGAAAACCGCATCATTCATCTTGAAGAATCTCGTGGCGCGTAAAGGGAAAAGCTCATGACTATCGCCGACCTCGCCTTTTATGCCTTTGCCATCGTGCTGATCTTTGCCGGGCTGATGATGACGGTGGCGCGCAACCCGGTGCATTCGGTGTTGTGGCTGATTCTGGCCTTTATCTCCTCGGCGGGGCTGTTTGTGCTGCTGGGGGCCGAGTTTGTCGCCATGCTGCTGATGATCGTCTATGTTGGTGCTGTGGCGGTGCTGTTCCTGTTTGTGGTGATGATGCTGGATATCGACTTTTCCGAGTTGAAGGCCGAAATGGCCAAGCATATCCCGCTGGCCGGTCTGATCGGCGTTATCATCCTGATGCAGTTCGGCATGATTTATGGGGTCTGGACCACTGCGCCCGGCGCACAAGACCTGCGCGGTGCGGTGACGCCGGATATGGCGCAGGTGCAGAACACCAAGGCTTTGGGAATGCTGCTGTATGACCAGTATCTCTACCTGTTCCAGACCGCCGGGCTGATCCTGCTGGTCGCGATGATCGGCGCTATTGTCCTGACCCTGCGCCACCGCACCGACATCAAGCGGCAAGACGTGCTGAAACAGATGTGGCGCGATCCGGCCAAGGCGATGGAACTGGTCGATGTGAAATCGGGGCAGGGGTTGTGAGGATAGGGTTGTGATCGTTAAAATCCTGATCGCCATCATTCTGGTGGCGGTCGTGCTGGTGGTGATGCGGACGCGGAAGAAGGACTGAGGCGATGGTCGGACTGGAACATTATCTGACGGTGGCGGGTGCGCTGTTCGTCATCGGCATCTTCGGGATATTCCTGAACCGCAAGAACGTCATCGTCATTCTGATGTCAATCGAACTGATGCTGCTGGCGGTCAATATCAATCTGGTGGCGTTTTCCAGCTTTGCCGATGATCTGGTGGGCCAGGTCTTTACCCTGTTCGTGCTGACGGTGGCGGCGGCCGAGGCGGCGATTGGTCTGGCGATTCTGGTCTGTTTTCACCGCAACAAGGGCAGCATCGCTGTCGAAGACGTCAATGTGATGAAGGGCTGAGCGCATGGAAACCATCATCCTTTTTGCGCCGCTGCTCGGTGCCTTGATCTGCGGGTTCGGCTGGCGGCTGATTGGTGAGAAGGCGGGCACCTTCATTTCCACCGGGCTGCTGTTTCTGGCGGCGTTGCTCAGCTGGGTGGTGTTTCTCGGCTTTGACGGCGAGCCGCGCACCATTGAGTTGTTCCGGTTTATTCAGTCCGGGTCATTGGATACGTCATGGTCAATCAGGCTCGACCGCTTGACCGCGATCATGCTGGTGGTGGTCAATACCGTGTCGGCGCTGGTTCACCTGTATTCGGTCGGCTACATGGCGCATGACGACAACTGGCACCACGGCGAGCATTACAAGGCGCGGTTCTTTGCCTATCTGTCGTTCTTCACCTTTGCCATGCTGGCGCTGGTGACCGCCAACAACCTGGTGCAGATGTTCTTTGGCTGGGAAGGTGTCGGCGTCGCATCATACTTGCTGATCGGGTTTTATTACCGCAAGGCTTCGGCCAATGCCGCCGCGATCAAGGCGTTTGTCGTCAACCGGGTCGGTGATTTCGGTTTTGCCCTTGGCATCTTTGCGCTGTTCTTTCTGACCGACTCGATTGATTTCGATGTGATCTTCAGCAAAGCCCCGGAACTGGCGCAGACCGAGCTCAGCTTTTTGTGGGCCGACTGGAATGCCGCCAATCTGATCGGGGTGCTGCTGTTCATCGGGGCCTGTGGCAAGTCGGCGCAATTGTTCCTGCACACCTGGCTGCCCGACGCGATGGAGGGGCCAACCCCGGTGTCGGCGCTGATCCATGCGGCGACGATGGTGACGGCGGGGGTTTTCCTCGTGTGCCGGATGTCGCCGTTGTATGAATTCGCCCCGGCGGCGGCGACGATGATCGTGGTGATTGGTGCCTCGACCGCGTTCTTTGCCGCGACGGTCGGGCTGGTACAGAATGACATCAAGCGGGTCATCGCCTATTCGACCTGTTCCCAGCTTGGCTATATGTTCGTGGCCGCCGGGTCGGGGGTCTATTCGGTGGCGATGTTCCATCTGTTCACCCATGCGTTTTTCAAGGCGATGCTGTTTCTGGGGGCGGGGTCAGTGATTACCGCGATGCACCATGAACAGGATATGCGCAACTATGGCGGTCTGCGGAAAAAGATCCCGCTGACCTTCTGGGCAATGATGATCGGTACGCTTGCCATCACCGGGGTCGGCATTCCCCTGACCAGTATCGGCTTTGCCGGGTTCCTGTCGAAAGACGCGGTGATTGAAAGTGCCTTTGCCGGGGGTTCGATGTATGGCTTCTGGCTGTTGGTGCTGGCGGCGGGAATGACCTCGTTCTATTCCTGGCGGCTGATGTTCATGACGTTCTATGGCAAGGCGCGCGGCGATCATCATGCCCATGACCATGCCCGTGAAAGCCCGTGGACGATGACAGTGCCGCTGGGGGTGCTGGCGCTTGGTGCAATTTTCGCCGGGATGATCTGGTACAACAGTTTCTTTGGCGACCATGCGAAAGTGCTGAGCTTCTTTGGTCTGCCCGAAAGCCACCAGGCTGAGGCGGCGGCTGAAGAAGGCGCGGCCGAACCTTCGCCAACCAATGTAACCGCAACCGGGGAACCCGCAACCGAGGCTGCCCCAGCCGATGCGCATGCCACCGAAGTGGCTGCCGAACCGGGTACCGCAGCGCCGACCGAGGCAGGCTGGACCACCGGCGGCATCTTCATCGCGGCCGATAACACGGTGATCGAACGCGCCCATGAAAGCCCGGATTGGGTCAAGGTCTCGCCGTTCATCGCCATGCTGCTGGGCTTTGCGCTGTCGTGGCTGTTCTACATCCGCCGCCCCGATCTGCCGGGGAAACTGGCGGCGCAACAGCGGCCCTTGTACCTGTTCCTGCTGAACAAATGGTACTTTGACGAGATTTATGACGCGATCTTTGTCCGGCCCGCGATGGGGCTGGGGCGGTTCCTGTGGAAGCGCGGCGACGGCACTATGATCGATGGCGGGTTGAACGGGGTGGCGATGGGGATTGTGCCGTTTTTCACCCGGCTGGCGGCGCGGGCACAGTCTGGCTATCTGTTCCACTATGCCTTTGCCATGGTGCTGGGGATCGCAGTGCTGATCACCTGGATGACGATCCGCGGAGGGGTAAACTGATGAACGGCAATCTGCTTTCGCTGATCACCTTTTTGCCAATGGTCGCGGCGGTGATCCTGGCGCTGTTTTTGCGCGGCGATGATCCGGCCTCGCGGAGTGCGGCCAAATGGGCAGCGCTTGGCACCACCACCATCACCTTTCTGGCGTCGCTGTTCCTGCTGGCGGGGTTTGATACTGCCAATACCAGTTTTCAGTTCGTGGAAGAGGGCGACTGGATTCTGGGTCTGAAATACAAGCTGGGGGTCGACGGCATTTCGGTGTTGTTCGTGATGCTGACCACTTTTCTGATGCCCCTGACCATCGCCGCCTGCTGGGATGTGCAAACCCGGGTCAAGGAATACATGATTGCGTTTCTGCTGCTGGAAACCCTGATGCTGGGGGTGTTTGTGGCACTTGATCTGGTGCTGTTCTACCTGTTCTTCGAGGCGGGTCTGATCCCGATGTTCCTGATCATCGGCATCTGGGGCGGCAAGGACCGGATCTATGCCGCGTTCAAGTTCTTTCTCTACACCTTTCTCGGCTCGGTGCTGATGCTGGTGGCGATGATTGCAATGTATGCGCAGGCAGGCACCACCGACATTCCAACCCTGATGGCGTTTTCGTTCGACAGCAATCCGCTGACCTTCCTGGGCTTTACCATCGTCGGCGGGATACAGACCCTGATGTGGCTGGCGTTCTTTGCCTCGTTCGCGGTGAAAATGCCGATGTGGCCGGTGCATACCTGGCTGCCCGATGCCCATGTACAGGCCCCGACCGCAGGCTCGGTGGTGCTGGCGGCAATATTGCTGAAAATGGGCGGCTACGGCTTTATCCGGTTCAGCCTGCCGATGTTTCCGGTGGCGTCGGAATTGCTGGCGCCGCTGGTGCTGTGGATGTCGGTGATTGCCATTGTCTACACGTCGCTGGTGGCGCTGATGCAGGAAGACATGAAAAAGCTGATCGCCTATTCGTCGGTGGCCCATATGGGCTTTGTGACGATGGGGATTTTCAGCGCCAACCAGCAGGGGCTGGACGGCGCGATGTTTCAGATGATTTCGCACGGCTTTATCTCGGGTGCCTTGTTCCTGATCGTCGGCGTGATCTATGACCGGATGCATACCCGCGAAATTGCCGCCTATGGTGGCTTGGTCAACCGGATGCCGGTCTATGCTCTGGTGTTCATGCTGTTCACCATGGCCAATGTCGGGCTGCCCGGCACTTCGGGCTTTGTCGGCGAGTTTCTGACGCTGATGGGGGCGTTTGAGGCCAACACCTGGGTTGCCGCCATTGCCACCTCGGGGGTGATCCTGTCGGCGGCCTATGCCTTGTGGCTCTATCGCCGCGTGGTGTTTGGCGATCTGATCAAGGAAAGCCTGAAAACCATCACCGACCTGACCGCGCGGGAAAAGGCGATCTTTGCGCCGCTGGTGGTGATGACGGTACTGCTTGGCGTCTATCCGTCCCTTGTGACCGATATTGTCGGCCCGTCGGTTTCCGCACTGGTCCATTCCTATGATACCGCGCTGGAGGCTGCCCATGCCGCCTCGCAGCTGGCACAGAACTGAGAGGCGCGCGATGTCCGTCGATAATTTCGGCCCGATGCTGCCAGAGATTTTTCTGGCTTTGTTTGCCATGGCGGCGCTGATGGCCGGGGCCTTCATGGGCAAGGACCGGGTGGCGGTGCCGATCACCTGGGCCACCGTCGCTGCCTTTGTGCTGCTGGCGGCGTGGATCGGGCTGGCGGGCGGGTCGGACCGGGCGGCTTACGGTGGCATGTTCCTCAACGATGCCTTTGCCCGGTTTGCCAAGGTGACGGTGCTGCTGTCGGCGGCGGCGGTGCTGGCGATGGGGCAGGACTACATGCTGCGCCGCGACCTGCTGCGGTTCGAGTTTCCGGTGCTGGTGGCGCTGGCCACGCTTGGCATGATGATGATGGTGTCGGCAGGCGATCTGATGGCGCTGTATATGGGGTTGGAGCTGCAATCGCTGGCTTTGTATGTGATCGCCGCGATCCGGCGCGACAGCGAGAAATCGACCGAGGCCGGGCTGAAGTATTTCGTGCTTGGCGCGCTGTCGTCCGGCCTGCTGCTTTATGGTGCATCGCTGGTCTATGGCTATGCCGGTACCACGCTGTTTTCCGGCATCATCTCGACCATCGGTGAAGGCGAAATGCCGCTGGGGCTGCTGTTCGGGCTGGTGTTCCTGATTTCCGGGCTGGCGTTCAAGGTATCGGCAGCGCCGTTCCACATGTGGACCCCGGATGTGTACGAAGGCTCGCCGACCCCGGTCACCGCCTTTTTCGCCACCGCGCCGAAAGTGGCGGCGATGGCGTTGTTTGCCCGGGTGGTACAGGGGGCGTTTGGCGCGGCACCCGATCAATGGGGGCAGGTGCTGGCGCTGTTGGCGGTGGCATCGATGTTCCTTGGTGCAGTGGCGGCGATTGGCCAGCGCGACATCAAGCGGCTGATGGCTTACAGTTCCATCGCCCATATGGGGTTTGCGCTGGTTGGACTGGCATCGGGCACCGCCGAAGGTGTCAAGGCAATGCTGATCTACATGGTGATCTATGTCACGATG
This sequence comes from Paracoccaceae bacterium, assembly GCA_043736155.1. Lineage (GTDB taxonomy): Bacteria > Pseudomonadota > Alphaproteobacteria > Rhodobacterales > Rhodobacteraceae > JANNRR01. Next base: position 15,119 of record JAYTDA010000067.1, read on the forward strand.
AACGTCGGCACCTTTGCCTTTATCCTGTCGATGGAAAAGGATGGCCGCCCGGTCACCGACATCACCGCGCTGAACCTCTATTCCAAACGGGAACCGCTGAAGGCGCTGGCGATGCTGGTGTTGCTGTTCTCCCTCGCCGGGGTGCCGCCGTTTGCCGGGTTCTTTGGCAAGTTCTATGTGTTGCGCGCCGCAGTTGATGGTGGAATGACCTGGCTGGCGGCGGCGGGGGCTGTCGCTTCGGTGATCGGCGCGTTTTATTACCTGCGCATCGTCTACTACATGTATTTCGGTGAAGAACGCGACGGGCTGAACGGGGTGATGCCCCGGATGCAGTGGCTGCTCTTGATGGCATCGGCTTTGGCGATGGTGGTCGGTATCGTGAACCTGTTCGGGATCGAGGCGCTGGCAGCCATGGCGGCGGCGACGATTGTCCCGTGAGGCCTGGCCAGACGGCGTTGGCCGGATCGTGCTGGATACGGTTGACAGCACCAACGCCGAAGCCGAGCGGGTGGCGCGGTTTCTGACCGAACCGACCTGGATCATGGCCCATATCCAAACCGCAGCACGCGGGCGGCGGGGGCGGCCATGGGCGATGGCGCCGGGAAATTTCGCCGCGACCCTGCTGATGCACCCCGGGGGATTGCCACCCGAGGTTGCCTTGCGGTCGTTTGTGGCGGCGCTGGCGCTGCGCGATGCCTGTGTGGCGCTGACCGGGCGGGCGGAGAGTTTCGCGCTGAAATGGCCGAATGATGTGCTGTTGAACGGCGGCAAGCTGGCGGGGATATTGTTGGAAAGCGCGGGCCATGCCAAAGGCGTCAGTCATCTGGCGGTGGGGATCGGGGTGAACCTTGCCGCTGCCCCGGATCCGGGCGATCTGGAACCGGGGGCAGTGCCGCCGGTATCGCTGCAAGGGGAAACCGGTGTACTGGTCGGCCCCGAGGATTTCCTGGCAGAACTGGCCCCCGCCTTCGCCCGCTGGGAGGGCCGGTTGCAGGCCGAAGGCTTCGGCCCGATCCGCACCGCCTGGCTGTCCCATGCCGCCCGTCTGGGGCAGGTGCTGGTGGCGCGCACCGGGCAAGCCAGCTATGAAGGCACCTTCCAGACGCTGGATGATCGGGGCGCGCTGGTGCTGGCGACGCCGGAAGGCCGCAAGGTCATCGCGGCGGCAGAGATCTTTTTCGGATAGGGGGCGAGGGATGCTTCTGGCCATCGACTGCGGCAATACCAACACGGTGTTTTCGGTCTGGACCGATGGCGGGTTCCTTGCCACCTGGCGCATCGCCACCGATCATCGCCGCACGGCGGATGAGTATTTCGTCTGGTTCTCGACCCTTGTCATGCTGAACAAGCTGGAGGTCAAGGTGACCGAGGCAGTCATTTCCTCGACGGTGCCGCGCGTGGTGTACAACCTGCGGGTGCTGTGCAACCGCTACTACAATTGCCGCCCGCTGGTGGTGGGCCGCCCCGATTGCCGCCTGCCGGTGGCGCCCCGGGTGGATCAGGGCACCACGGTCGGCCCCGACCGGCTGGTCAATACCGTCGCCGGGTTCAGCCGTCATGGCGGCGATCTGGTGCTGGTGGATTTCGGCACCGCCACCACGTTCGACGTGGTCGATAGTGACGGCGCCTATATCGGCGGTGCAATTGCGCCGGGCGTCAATCTGAGCATGGAGGCGCTGCATATGGCTGCTGCCGCCCTGCCGCATGTCGATGTGACGCGACCACTGGTCGCAATCGGCACGAATACGGTTGCCTGCATGCAGTCAGGTGTGTTCTGGGGCTACATCGGGCTGGTCGAAGGCATCGTGCGCCAGATTCGCGCCGAACGCGGGCGGGTGATGAAAGTGATCGCCACTGGCGGCCTGGCATCGCTGTTCGATCAGGGATTTGATCTATTTGACGCGGTGGAAGAAGACCTGACGATGCACGGTCTGGTTCTGATCCACCGCTACAACAGGGAACTGGAAACGGCATGAGCAAAGAGCGGCTGATCTATCTGCCCCTTGGCGGCGCGGGCGAGATCGGGATGAATGCCTATGTTTATGGCTATGGTCCCGAAGGCAGGGAGCGGCTGCTGCTGGTCGACCTTGGCGTGACCTTCCCGGATATGGACACCACACCGGGTGTCGATCTGATCATGCCCGACATGGCATGGCTGATCGAAAACCGCGCCCGGCTGGAAGCCATCGTGATTACCCATGGCCACGAGGATCACCTGGGCGGCCTTGCCCACTATTGGGGCCAGCTGAAGGTGCCGGTCTACCTGCGCCGCTTCACCGGCATTCTGGCTGCGCTGAAGATGGAAGAGCAGGGTCACCCCAAGAGTGCGCTGCGCATCGTCAAGCCCCGGCCCGACAGTTTCGAGGCGGGGCCGTTCAAGGTGCAGTTCGTGCCGGTCAGCCATTCGATCCCGGAAAGCTCGGCGCTGGTGATCGACACACCGGCGGGTCGCATCGTGCATTCGGGCGATTTCAAGCTGGATGGCAACCCGGTGGTCGGTGAACCGTTTGACCCGCTGGTCTGGCAGGCCATCGCCCGGGAAGGCGTCAAGGTGCTGGCCTGTGACAGCACCAACATCTTCTCGCCGCTCCCCGGCCGGTCGGAAAGCTCGCTGGCGGTGCCGCTGCGCGAACTGGTCAAGGGGGCCAAGGGAATGGTGGTAGCGACCACATTCGCCTCCAACGTTGCCCGGCTGAAGACATTGGCCGAGGCTGCAAAGGCGGCGGGCCGGTCGGTCTGTCTGCTGGGACGCGCGATGAACAAGATGGTGACTGCGGCGCGCGAGTCCGGGGTGCTGGTGGATTTCCCGGCGCTGGTGCGGCCTGAAGATGCCGCCGAAGTGCCGCGTGGCAACCTGATGCTGATCGTCACCGGGTCGCAAGGCGAACGCCGCGCCGCCTCGGCGCAGCTGGCACGCGGCAAGTATCTGGGATTGCAGTTGAAAGAGGGCGACCTGTTCCTGTTCTCCTCTAAAACCATTCCCGGCAACGAACGCGGCGTGATCCGCATCATGAACGCCTATTCGGAAATGGGGGTCGATGTCGTCGATGACCATAACGGGCTGTATCACGTATCCGGCCACGCCAACCGCCCCGATCTGGAGGCGGTGCATGATCTGCTGAAACCCCAGATTCTGCTGCCGATGCACGGCGAACACCGCCACCTGCGCGAACATGCCAAACTGGGGCAAGCCAAGGGGATCAAGGCCGAAGTCGCCACCAACGGCACCATGGTCGACCTGACCGGGGCTGCGCCGCAAGTGGTGGAATATATCGAAACCGGCCGGATCTATCTGGATGGCACCGCAATGATTCCGGCGCTGAGCGGCGTGGTGCGCGACCGGATCCGGATGGCGCTGAACGGCCATGTGCTGGTGACGCTGATCATTGACGAAGCCGATGAGCCACTGGGCGAACCCTGGGCCGAACTGATGGGCCTGCCGGAGACCGGGCGCAATGGTGCCGCGCTGTCGGATGCGCTGGAGGCGGAACTGGCGGAGTTTATCGGCAAGGCCGATGCACGGCTGCTGGGCGATGATGCCAAGCTGGACGAGGCGGTGAAACGCATCGTGCGGCAGGTGTCGATGGAAGAGATTGGCAAAAAGCCGGAAGTGACGGTGGTGATCAGCCGGCTGCTGGCGGATTGACGGGGGGACGACAGTGGTGAGGGCGGCGGGCGGGGGGCGGCGGGGTGAACCCCGCCCTACGGCAGTGTGAAGGCGTGCGTTGCCTCCCCTCCCCAAATCTTCAACTGTCTGCTATGCTCCCGCCATGAACACGCCGAAGCAAACCTTTGAAGCCATCGTCCGTACCTTGCCCGAGGATGCGACCTATCAGGACATCCACTACCGCCTTTACACCCTCGAAAAGGTCGAAGCCGGACTGGAAAGCCTTGAAAAACAGGGCGGTGTCCCGCACGAGGAAGCCAAGCGGCGGTTGGCCAAGTGGTTGGTGGACTGATCTGGTCGCCACATGCGCTGGCTGACCTTGATGGCATTGCAGACTACATCGCCAAGGATTCGCTGCTTTATGCACGCATGGTTGTCCTGCGAATCGTCGAACGGGCGGAACGACTGCCCGATATGCCCGGCCAAGGGCGGCGGGTTCACGACTACCGGGCGTGCTGGAGTTGCGCGAGGTTTTCGTGCAGAGCTGGCGCATCATTTACAGTGTGAAGCCGGGGGCCGTCGAGGTTATTACGGTCATGCACGGCGCACGAGAGTTCGACCATGCCTTTCCTCAGTCGTAGTGCGGATGCAACCAAAAGGAGCGCGTAGGGTGGGGTTTTACCCCACCATCGGTGGCTTGTCCGGCGAAGGGGTGGGGTAAAACCCCACCCTATGCGTCACTCCCCTGACGGCACCTTGAAACTGCGCGTCAGGAAATCGGGCATATGGTCGCCCATCCCCACCACACCGTCATCGCGGCGGTTGTCGTTGCGACTTTCGGGGCGGCGGTCACGGTCACGGTCGCGGCTGGTCGACCGCGGCTGCACCGAACCCCGGCGCGGATCATGCACGGAACCGGTGGTGATCGGCCCGGGCGCTGGTACGGCAACGGGTTGCGCTGCTGCGGCCACTTCGGCCACGGCAACCACCGGTTCAGCCACCGGCGCTGCATCGCTGCTGCGCGGCGGCTTGCGCGACACCGAACGCGACCCACGGGTGCGTTTTTCCGCTTCTTCCTTGGGAGCGGGGCGGGTGGGACGATCGGAAACCTCGACCCCCGGCGCATCGCGGCGCGGAATCGTGGTTTTGACCAGGTTCTCGATCGCCGCCAGATACTTGTCGTCATGCGGCGTCGCGATCGTGAAAGCCTTGCCCGACAGCCCGGCGCGACCGGTGCGGCCGATGCGGTGGATGTAATCCTCGGGGTGGCTTGGCACGTCAAAGTTGAAAATGTGCGACACCGCCGGGATATCAAGGCCGCGCGCCGCGACATCCGAGGCGATCAGGAACTTGATGGTGCCATCACGAAATCCGTCAAGGGTGCGGGTGCGCACCGACTGATCCAGATCGCCGTGGATCGGCTGGGCGTTGAACCCGTGCTGTTTCAGCGATTTGGCCACCACATCGACATCCATCTTGCGGTTGCAAAAGATGATGGCGTTGGTGCAGGCGTCGCCTTCGGACCGGATCAGTTGGCGCAGCACATCGCGCTTTTCGGCGAAAGTCGCCTCTTTCCGGCTGGGTTTGAACTGGAACAGCGCCTGTTCGATGGTTTCCGATGCGGTCGCCTGCCGCGCCACTTCGACCTTGGCGGGGTTGGACAGAAAGGCATTGGTGATCCGTTCAATCTCCGGTGCCATGGTGGCAGAGAAAAAGAAGGTCTGGCGGGTGAACGGCGTCAGTTTGAAGATGCGTTCGATATCGGGAATGAACCCCATGTCGAGCATGCGGTCGGCCTCATCGACCACCATGATCTGCACACCACCGAGCAGCAGCTTGCCACGCTCGAAATGGTCCAACAGGCGACCGGGGGTGGCGATCAGCACATCGACGCCACGGTCGATCAGCTTGTCCTGTTCGCCAAACGACACACCGCCGATCAGCAAGGCCTTGGTCAGCTTGGTGTATTTGGCATAGGTATCAAAGTTTTCGGCCACCTGCGCCGCCAGTTCGCGGGTCGGGGCCAGCACCAGGCTGCGCGGCATCCGCGCCCGGGCCCGGCCCTGACCCAGCAGGGTGATCATCGGCAGCACGAAGCTGGCGGTCTTGCCGGTGCCGGTCTGGGCGATGCCCAGCAC
>JAYTDA010000068.1:0-2349 GCA_043736155.1 Paracoccaceae bacterium
GTTGGCGGCGCTGACACAGGATGTGCTGCGCCAGAAGCCGACAGGGGGTGCGGTCTTTGCCTTTCGGGGCCGTATGGGGGACCGGCTGAAGCTGCTTTACTGGGACGGTCAGGGCTTTTGCCTTTACTACAAGGTGCTTGAGAAGGGCCGCTTTCCGTGGCCGAAAGCGGGTGATGGCGCGGTGCGCCTGACCTCGGCTCAGCTGGCGATGTTATGGGAAGGGATCGACTGGCGCAGGCCGGATTGGGGTGCGCCGCCCGCTCGTGTCGGGTGATTTATCCATCTGAATACCCTTGTTTTTATGGTGTTTCCGCCTGACCTGTGGTAGTCAGTCGCATGTCGAGCACCACCGGAAATCTCCCTGATGATCCTGCCCTTCTGAAGGCGATGATCGCGGCTTTGCAGGCCGAGAACGTCAAGATATCGGCCACCTTGCGCGCCCATGACCAGTTGATCCAGACCCTGCGGCTGCGCATCGCCAAGCTCAGGAAGCAGGTCTTCGGTCAATCCTCGGAAAAGATCGAGCGCGAGATCGAACAGCTGCAACTGGCGCTCGAAGACCTGATGATCGCCGCGGCCGAAACTGACGCTACCCCGATCAGTGAGGCCGATATGGCGGCACCTGCCCGGCCTGCGGTGATCGCTGCCGAAGGGGCCATGCGTCGTCGCCCCCGCGTGTCGGCAAACGCGATCCGCGAGCGTCGTGAACTCGATCCCGGCACCTGCTGCCCCGATTGCGGTGGGGATCTGCGCCTCGTGGGTGAGGATGTCAGTGAAATCCTCGACATGATCGCGGCGCGGATGAAGGTCGTCGAGATCGCCCGCCTGAAGAAATCCTGCCGCCGCTGCGAGAAGATGGTGCAGGTCCCCGCGCCCAGTCGCCCCATCGCGGGCAGCATGGCCGGCGCGGGCCTGCTGGCCCATGTGCTGGTCGCGAAGTTCGATGACCACCTGCCACTGTATCGCCAGAACGAGATCTTCGCCCGCATGGGGGCCGATATTCCCGACAGCACGCTGGTCGATTGGTGCGGGCGCGCTTGCCAAGTGCTCATCCCCCTGGTCGAACGGATCGCAACCAAGGTCATGGCCAGCGATCTCTTGCATGCTGACGACACCCCGATCCGGGTTCTGGACCGGTCCCTGCGTGACAAGGGTCTGGGCAAGGGCGTGAGAAAAGGCAGGATCTGGGCCTATGTCCGCGATCAGCGCCCCTGGGCGGGTGCTGCACCGCCGGGGGCCGTCTATTACTTCGCCCCGGACTGGAAGGAAGATCACGTCCACCAGCATCTCAGGCGAACCCGAGGCATCCTTCAGGGTGAGGAGGGTCAGCAAATGGTCCGGGGGACCGTTTGCCCGACGAACGGCTACAAAGGCTATGCCAAGCTTTACGAACCCGAACCTGATGGGACTGCCCGGTTCCGTGAGGCGGCGTGTTGGGCGCATCTGCGCCGCGACTTTCATGACATCTGGGCGGTAACCAAATCCGAGATCGCCCGTGAGGCGTTGGACAGGATCGGCATTCGCCATTTTGCTTGAACCATTGGCGCACAATGGCTCATTCTACGACATAGAACGCGAGATCACCGGCCAACCTGCTGATCTGCGTCTTGCGGCGCGCAGGAAGCACAGTCGGCCAAAGGTCGAGGCGTTTTTTGCATGGTCCGAACAGCAATTGCCCCGCATCCCGGGCAAGGGCGATCTGGCCAAGGCCTTTCGCTATGGCCTCAGCCGGATGGCGGGCTTCAGTCTGTTCCTCGAGGATGGGCGCGTGGCAATCGACAACAATCCGGCCGAGCGGGCGCTGCGTCCGATTGGAATCGGAAGAAAGAACTGGCTCTTCGCGGGTGCGAACACCGGCGCCGAAACCCTGGCGCGCGCCATGACAGTCATCGAAACCGCCAAATTGAACGGCCTTGATCCGCAGGCCTACCTGACGGACATCCTCAGCCGCATCAACGATCACAAGATCAACCGCCTCGACGAGCTGCTGCCCTGGAACTGGGCCCCCGTCGTGACCCCTTGCGCCAAGGCGGCCTGATGGCAACCGTCACCCATGTCAGCACCATCGACCACGTCGCAAAAATGCTGGGCGAAGACCCGGCGCTTCTCGAGGCCATCGTCTACAACGACGACAATCTGACCTATGGCAACATCCTCAGCGTCTACACCGGCATGGACGAGGCCATCACCGCCCTCACCGATGACGGCATCAGCGAAATCAAAGACATGCTGGCAGCTGCTCGACGATCCACCGAGGAATGGAACGACTTCCTCCAAGACTTCGTCGCTGACCCCGACATCATCGCCCGCGTCAAGGACCTACCCCTGCGGTAACAACCGGTCGGTTAC
>JAYTDA010000069.1:0-3536 GCA_043736155.1 Paracoccaceae bacterium
TTTGGCGGTATCCTGCTGATCGGTCTGGGCTGCGAGGCGATGCAGGTGCCAGCGTTGGTTGGAGCGGGGCGGTTGCGGAAGGACAATAATTTCCGCTACATGACCATCCAGCAAGAGGGCGGCACGCGGCGCACTATTGAGGCGGCACTGCGCGAACTACGAGAGATGGCATTGATCGCCAACAAGGTCATCCGCTCGCCAGCGCCGTTGAAGCATATCGTTGTGGGGCTACAGTGCGGCGGGTCGGATGGTTATTCCGGTATCACCGCCAACCCGGCATTAGGGGCGGCCTCGGATCTTCTTGTGCAACACGGTGGCTCCACGATCTTGTCGGAAACTCCCGAGATTTACGGCGCCGAACACCTGCTGACCCGCCGCGCTGCCACGCCTGCGATTGCTGAAGCGATGATCGCGCGTATCCAGTGGTGGGAAAGCTACACCGCCCGTAACGGCGGCGAGATGGACAACAATCCTTCGCCTGGCAACAAGCGTGGCGGGCTGACCACCATTTTGGAGAAATCACTGGGGGCCGTCGCCAAAGGAGGCACAGCCCCCATGATGGGATTTTATGAATATGCCCAGCCAATCACCACTCCCGGCTTTAACTATATGGACAGTCCCGGCTACGATCCGGCCTCAGTCACCGGGCAGATTGCCAGCGGCGCGAACCTGATCGCCTTCACCACAGGGCGCGGATCGGTATCTGGGTTCAAGCCTGCGCCGGGGCTGAAACTGGCGACCAACACCGAGATGTACACCCATATGGCCGAAGATATGGACATCAACTGCGGCGATATCATCACAGGCGGCGTCAGCATTGCCGACAAGGGCCGCGAAATCTTTGAAGAGCTGGTCGCAGTTGCATCGGGTAAGCAGACGAAATCCGAAGCGCTGGGTTTTGGCGGCGCGGAATTTGTGCCGTGGCAAATCGGCGCGGTGATGTAAACCGATGCACTTACAGCAGAGTGCGCGCATCGGCATCCTGTTGATGCTGGCGGGCATGTTTATGTTTTCGCTCAATGATGTCATGGGGAAATGGCTGATGGGCAGCTATTCGGTGGCGCAACTGATGGCGATCCGCAGCCTTTCGGCGCTGGTAGTGCTGACGCCATTTCTGCTGCGTGACGGTTTGGGGCAGCTGTGGCGGGTGAATCACCCTGCCCTGCAATCGCTGCGCGCCGGGCTGTTGGCCGTTGAAGGGTTGGGGTTCTATGCCGCCGTCGCCTATCTGCCGCTGGCCGATGTGGTGACTTATTGGCTGGCAGCGCCGATCTATGTCGCGGCGTTGGCTCCGCTGGTGTTAGGCGAACGGGTCAGCCGCAGGGTTTGGGCAGCAATAGGTTTAGGCTTTGTCGGCGTGGTGATCGCCTTGGCCCCCTCGCAGGCCAGCCTTACGCCTGCGGCCGGGATCGCACTGCTGGGAAGTGCCGCCTTCGCCGGAGCGATGCTGCTGGGACGCAAGCTTCGCGGCACGCCTGACACGGTGCTGGTGGCTTGGCAGATTGTCGGGGCGCTCGTCACCTCGGGTGCCATCATTGCTTTGACGCCGGGCGCCTGGGTTGCGACGCCGCCGCCACGCGATTTGGCCGCGCTTTGCCTGCTGGGGGTGGTGGCGATGGCCGCGCATATTCTGGTGAACCGGTCGTTCAAACATGCCGAAGCTGCGGTGGTGATGCCCTATCAGTATTCGCTGCTGATCTGGGCCATCCTGTTCGGCGCGCTGTTTTTCGCAGATACCCCGCGCTCTGCGATGCTGCTGGGCGCGGGCCTAATCGTGTCGGCCGGGTTGATCATCGCACGCCGCAATCGGGCCTAGGGCTGCTGCGCGCCAGTGGTGGTAACGTAGATCGCGTAAAGCGATGTCGTGGCGGCAATGAACAACCGGTTGCGGCGCGGTCCGCCGAAGGCCAGGTTGGCGACGGCCTCCGGCACCAGAATCTTGCCCAGTCGGCGGCCGTCAGGGGCAAAGCAATGCACGCCGTCCGCCGCTGACGACCACAAATTGCCCGCAAGATCGGTTCGGATACCATCAGGGATGCCTGTATCGATCACAGCGAACACGCGGTCGTGGGTCAGCTTGCCGTCCTGCACATCAAAGGCGCGGATGTGGCGAGGTTTGCTGCCATCGTGGCTAGCCCCGGAGTCAGCAATGTAAAGCGTATGTTCATCAGGCGAAAAAGCCAGCCCATTGGGTTGGCAAAAATCATCGGCCACAAGGCTGATTTCGCCGCTGGTGCCATCAACCCGGTAAACGCCATGTACGGGCTGCTCGGGCGCAGCGCGATAGCCTTCATAATCAGACAAGATCCCATAGGTCGGATCGGTGAACCAGATGCTACCATCCGTCTGCACCACCACATCATTTGGCGAATTCAATCGCTTACCTTGAAAGCTGTCGGCCAGCACTCTGACGCTGCCGCAGGCTTCGGTGCGGCTGACACGGCGCAGCCCATGTTCACAGGTGACAAGGCGGCCTTGCCGATCACGCGTCTGACCGTTCGAGAAATTGGAAGGCTGCCGAAAGGTGGTCACGCTGCCGCCCCCCGCAGAGTCCGCTGCCCAGCGCAGGATGCGTTGGTTGGGAATATCGCTCCACAGCAGGCATTGCATATCATCAAACCACACCGGACCCTCGGCCCACCGGCACCCCGTATACAGCACATCCAGCGTCGCAGACCCCACAATGAATTGCGAAAAGGCCGGGTCGTCGATCTGATACAGCGGGGCAGTCATGGCAATACCTTGTCCTAGCGTGCGCCGGCTTTGCGGCCACTGGCCAGCAGGATCACGGTGATGATGATAACTCCGGTCATGATCAGCCGCACCCCAGCCCCAAGGCCGTAGGTGTTCAGCATCGACACGACCAGAAACATGAACAGCGAGGCCCCCCAAATGCCCGGCACGTTGCTGTCGCCCCCTGCGACGGCGGTTCCGCCGATCACCACAACGGCAATCGACATCAGCAGGTACTCGGTGCCCATATTCAGCGCTGCCCCGCCCGAGAAACACGCGAGCAGGTATCCGCAGATGGCAGCCAGCACCGCGCAGAGCAGGTAGGTTACAAAGCGGCAGCCATCAACCGCGATGCCCGCCATCCGCGCGGCAGGCAGGCTTTGGCCAATGGCGGCGATCCAGCGACCATAGGGTGTGCGGTGCAGCAAAACCCAAGCCAAGATTGAAATCAGCAACGCAATCAGGGCGATGTTGGGAATGCCAAAGCTGGTCAACGTTGTGAAATCGGCCAACACTAGCGGGGGCTTGATCCGCAGCCCGCGGTTGGTCCAGATCGCGGCGGATTGCACGATAAAGCTCATTGACAGGGTGGCGATGATTGGCGGAATGCGCAGCGCCTTGATCAGCGCGTAGTTCAGCACACCGACGCTGACCCCGACCGTGATGGCAATGCCCAAGCCCTGCAAGATCAGTCCGTTCTGGCCATCCATGTATTTCAGCGTCACGGTTCCGGCCAACGTCATTGTGGCAGGCACCGATAGGTCGATGTTGCCGGGGCCAAGCGTGATCACGAACATCTGGCC
>JAYTDA010000070.1:0-1797 GCA_043736155.1 Paracoccaceae bacterium
GACCTGATGCTGGCGTCGGTCGATGCGCTGGAGGACATGGCCACCCGGATGGATACCGCTTACGGTCCGGCGGCTGCGGCGCATAGTGTGATGGATATCGCGCGCGGGCAGGGGTCTTTGGCCGATGTTAAGGCCTTTGTTCACAATAGCCTGACAAATGGCTGAATTCCTGATCCTGACCCTTGCAGCGCCGATGGGATCGTTTGGCGATCTGGCTGGGCATGAACGGCGAGGATCGGGGCAAGTGCCCGCACGGTCCGCGATTCTGGGGCTGCTGGGTGCGGCATTTGGCGTCCGCCGGGATGATGCCCCAGCGCAGGCCGCCCTGAACATCTGGCAGGTGGCTGTGGGTGTTCTGGCCACTGGTGCGCCTTTGCGCGACTATCATACGGTTCAGACCGTTCCTTCCACCATAAAACGGCCCAATAGCCGCCCCGCCGCACTGGCCGAGGCCCGGCGTCGGGGCGATCTGAACACCGTGCTGACCAGCCGGGACTATCTGACGGATTGTGTGTTTCGCGTGGCTTTGTGGGGTGGCGATCTGAAAGCGGCGGCGGCGGCTTTGCGGGAACCTGTCTTTACCCCCTTTCTTGGGCGCAAATCCTGTCCGCTAACCATCCCGATGGACCCGCATCACCTAACCGCACATGATCCGGTGGCGGCCCTTTGCGCGCCCGATCCCATGGCCGACTGGGTTTTGGCGGGGGATCGCCACACGATCTGGCCACCGCTTTGGAAAAATCCGCACACTATCGCAAGCGATCCTTGGCCAGGTATGCCGGGTCACACCGAAACACGCTGGGATCAGCCGATTGATCGGGCGCGGTGGCATTTTGCCGCCCGGACCGTGACAATGGTGACCCCATGACCCTGTATTTGTCTCGTCTGACCCTGAACCGCAGCGCGGGGAATGCTGCCCTTGCGCCGCTGCTGGACCCTGAAAGCCCGGCGCAGGCGCTTGATGCACATCATCGGCTGCTGTGGTCAGTGTTCGCTGACAGCCCAGATCGGCGGCGCGATTTCCTTTGGCGCGCTGATGGCGAAGGGCGATTTTTTGTGCTGTCCCAGCGCCCGCCCGCACCCACCGATCTGTTCGCGGCACCTGAAGTGAAGGCGTTCGCGCCGACCCTCGCCACTGGAGACACGTTGGCGTTTGTGCTGCGGGCCAATGCGACCAAGGATCGCGCTTTGCTAAGCCGGGCTGGCCCCGGTGAACGCCAAGGCAAGTCCCGCAGGGTAGATTTGGTGATGGATCTGCTGCGCGATGTGCCCAAAGGCGAACGTGCCGATGCGCGGATGGGTCTCGCGGATCAGGCGGCGGCGGACTGGATGGGTCGGCAGGGGGCAGTGCATGGGTTTGCAGTGATGCAGTTACAGGTCGACGACTACCGCGCTATCCCGCTGCTCCGCGGATCCGTTCCGCGCGGACAACGCGCGACTTTGGGCATTCTTGATCTGTCCGGCACCCTGACGGTCACCGACCCAGCCCTGTTCATCGCCCGGCTGGCCATGGGATTTGGCCGCGCCCGCGCCTTTGGCTGTGGGCTGATGCTGATCCGGCGGGCCTGACCAAATGGCAAACGCCGGATCAGATGGACTGCCGCCGCCCCGCCCGATCCCACTCAAGGACCGGGCGGCCATGGTCTTTGTCGAACATGCCCGACTTGACGTGCTGGACGGGGCTTTTGTTGCAGTAGACGCCGATGGCAACCGAACACATCTGCCCGTCGGCGGGCTGGCTTGCCTGATGCTGGAACCGGGGGCCCGGATCAGCCATGCTGCGATTGCCCTTGCCGC
>JAYTDA010000071.1:0-8820 GCA_043736155.1 Paracoccaceae bacterium
ATAGCCGACATATTCGGTGGCGGGGCGGTCGAACAGGTCGGTCGGGCTGCCGGCCTGAATCACCTCGCCATGGTTCATCACGATCACGGTTTTGGCGAAGGTCATCGCCTCGTTCTGGTCATGGGTGACCAGCACCATGGTCAGGCGATATTCCTCGTTGATCTGCTTGAGGATCTTGCGCAATTCGAATTTCTGCTGCGGGTCGATCACGGTCAGGGGTTCATCCAGCAGGATCGCCGCGACATCATCGCGCACCAGACCCCGGCCCAGCGACACCAGTTGTTTCTGGTCCGCCGTCAGGCTGTTGGCGGATTTGCGCAGGCTGGGGCCAAGGCCCAGCCGTTCGGCGATCCGCGCGACCCGCTTGGCAATCTGTGCATGGGGCACCTTGCGACAGACCAGCGGGAAGGCCAGGTTGTCGGCCACGGTCATCGAGCGGTAGATCACCGGCACCTGAAACACCTGGGCGATGTTGCGCTGTCCGGTATCCCGCGCGGTCACATCCTGACCGTCGAACAGCACGCGGCCCTCGGACGGTCGGATCAGCCCCGAGATGATGTTGAGCATGGTGGATTTGCCGCAACCCGACGGCCCCAGCAGCGCATAGGTCTGCCCGTCGGCCCAGGTCATGCTGAGCGGTTTCAGCGCGTAAGCACCCCCGGCGTAGGCATGGCCGAGGTTTTCCAGTGTGATCTCAGCCATGGTCCGCCCCCAGAAGCCGCCCGTCGGCATCGAACACCAGCGCCCGGTCAAGGTTCAGCACCAGCCGCAGCGTCGCCCCCAACGGGTGATCGACCACCGCCTTTTCCTGCATGACCAAAGCCTGCCCGGCGCAATCCAGATGGGTTACGGTCTCCGAGCCTGACACCTCGGACAGTTCCACCCGGGCCTGCAGCGTGCCGCCCAGCGCAATGTCGCGTGCGCGCAGACCCAGCGTGTAGCGGCCCGGCGGCAGGGTTCGCCGCAGATCCTGCCGGCCAAGTTTGCCAAGCGTTGCCCCCGCACCGTCCACCACCAGCGGCAGCGCATTCAGCGGCGGGTCGCTGACCACCTGTGCCGCCAACAGCGTCTGCGGGGCATCGTACACCTCGCGCGGGGCGCCGGTCTGCACGACGCGGCCCTCGGCCAGCAGCACCACACGGTCGCCCATTTGCAACGCCTCACGCGGGTCGGTCGAGGCATAGATGACGATGGTCTGCTGCTGCGCGCGCAGCAGGTCGATCAATTCCTCGCGCAGGTCTTCGCGCAGTTTGTAGTCGAGGTTCACAAAGGGTTCATCCAGCAGCAGCACCGGCGCTTTCTTGACCAGCGCGCGGGCTATCGCCACGCGCTGTTGCTGGCCGCCCGACAGCGCCCCGGGGCGGCGGTCCACCATCGCGCCAATGCCCAGGCGGCCCAGCATGTCGCGCGCCGTGGAACGCGCCGCATCCCGGGATTGCCCGGCGCGGAGCAGCGGAAACGCCACATTGTCCAGCACCGACAAATGCGGATAGTTGATGAATTGCTGCGTCACCATTGCCACCGGGCGCTGCCACGGCGGCAAGCGGCGCCAGTCCTGCCCGTCCAGTGTGACATGGCCCGCCGTGGGCACCAGCAACCCCGCGATGATCCGCATCAGCGTGGTCTTGCCCGCCCCGGTCCGGCCCAACAGCGTGGTCAACTGGCCACGCGCAAATGTGGCCCCGACGTCGGCCAGATGCAGGCTGCCGGCATCAGTCAGCGCCAGTCCCGCAACCTGCAACATCAGCGCACCGCCCCGGCAAGCCCGCCGCGCGACAGGTAACGCTCGACCACAAAGGCCAGCACGATCAGCGGCGCGACCGAAACCAGTGCCGCCGCCGACAGCGCCCACCACGGCGTGACGGAGGAATTGAGCGACACGATCGACACCGGCAACAGCTGGGTCTGGGTAAAGGTCAGCGTGAAGGCAAAGAAGAAGTCATTCCAGCCAAAGATCACGCAGAACATTCCCGCCACCACCAGCCCCGGAATGGCATTGGGCAAGATCACCCGCAGAAAGGTGGTCATCGGCGGGCAGCCATCCATCCAGGCCAACTCATCCAGACCGCGCGGGA
Source organism: Paracoccaceae bacterium (assembly GCA_043736155.1). Lineage (GTDB taxonomy): Bacteria > Pseudomonadota > Alphaproteobacteria > Rhodobacterales > Rhodobacteraceae > JANNRR01. The sequence goes on from JAYTDA010000071.1 coordinate 2,076, forward strand.
TCGAGTTGAAGAAATCCACCATCACCCAGACGGCGATCGGCATCAGCAGCGCCACATAGACCAGGATCAGTCCCGGTAACGAATCCAGCAGACCCAGCGTGCCCAGCATCAGAAAGAACGGGATCGCCAGCACGATAGGTGGCATGATCCGCTGGCTGATGAAAAAGAAGGTGATGTCGCCATTGCGGATCGGCCCGGCGCGAAAGGTAAACCGCGACAGGCCGTAGGCCGCCAACGTGCCCAATACCAGAGAGATGGCGCTGGCCGACAGCGTGACGATCAGCGAATTGGCAAACGGCACCACCACATTTACGCCCCCCGGCCCGCCGAACAGCGCCCGCCACCCCGCGCCCGAGGGTTCATATTGCAGCCAAGGGATCCAGGTTGCCCCGCCGGTCACCCCGTTGGCATCCTTGAAGCTGGTGGTCAGTGCCCACAGAAACGGGAACACCACAACCACCGACCACAGCAGCACCGCCAGATATTTCAGCGCCAGATACAGGGTTTTCATGCGCGGTCCTTTACCATCAGCCGGACCAGCACCTTGGCGATGATCGTCAGCGCGACGGTCATCACGATCAGATAGGTCAGCGACAGGGCCGCTGAATAGCCGATCTGAAAGTCGCGCATGCCCCGGATGTAGATATAGTAGCTGGAGGTTTCGGTCGCCGTCCCCGGCCCGCCGCTGGTCAGCACATAGACGGTTTCCATGATCTTTGACGCCTCGATCAGGCGGATCAGGAATGCGCCCACCGAGATCGCGCCCATCATCGGGAACGTCACAGAAAGGAAGGTGCGGATCGGACCGGCACCGTCTATGCGCGCGGCCAGATACGGCTCGGACGGCAGCGATAGCAACCCGGCCAGCAGCAGCAGGAACATGAACGGCGTCCATTGCCAGACCTCGACGATCATCACGGCGGCAACAGAATATCCCGCCTCTGACAGCCAAGGCTGCGCGCCGATGCCGATCGTCTCGAGTATCGGGTTCAGGGGGCCGAGGCTTTCATGGAATATCGTGCGCCAGATCACCGACATCACCACCGGTGTCGTCATCATCGGCACCAAAAACAGCACCCGGAAAAACCGCTGGGCCCGGATGTCGCGCCAGACCAGCAGCGCCAGCCCAAAGCCCAGAACATACTGGATCAGCACGGTCCCGACCGACAAGGTGGTCAGCCGCCCCAGCGCCTGCCAATAGCGGGCGTCTTCGAACAGGCGGCCATAGTTATCGCCGCCGACCCAGTTCAGGCCGGGGTTGTAGGCGTCCCACGAGGAAAAACTCACCCGGATCGTAAAGATCAGCGGGAACAGGATGATCGCCACCAGAACCAGAAGGCCGGGCAGCAGGAACAGGTACTTCTGGCGATACATCGTTGATCCTGTTGCGAAATGGGCGGGGACTGTTGCCCCCGCCCGATTGGCTTAGCGCAGTTCAGGCGATGACAGACTCGTCAGAACAGCTCTAGCCCGTTGTTTTGCCGCATTTCCAGACGCCAAACCGGTGTCCAGTTGGGCTGGAAATGCTTTAGCGGTCTTCCAGCGCCACCACGTTGGCATAGGCCGCGCGGACCTTGTCGGCGCCGATCCGCTCGACAATTGCCGTCCATTCGGCGGCGACACCGTCCAGCGCCTCTTGCGCGGTCGCCTCGCCCGACTGCGCGCGCGCCACACCCGCAGCCATCGAGGACATGAACTCGCCCACCCCCGGCACGCGCAGATCGAACACCTGGTTGGTATTGGTGTCGATCGCCTTCAGCGTATCGGTATAGGTGGTTGCCACGTTGGCGTCCCAGCCCAGCTCGGTCTGATAGAACGCCGGGTCGAAATGCGCTTCGCGGTAGGGGTTGACGCCAAAACGGCCGATCTGCAGGTCGGCCAGTGTGTTGGCCTCGTTGCCAAAGAAGCACAGATAGTCGAACGCCATGTCCTGGCTTTGGCTGGAGGCGGCAACGGCAGACGACCAGCCCCAGGTTACATAGGGCGCGCGGTTCGGTTCGGCAAAAGCATCCCACACGTTGGTTTTGCGGTTCCAGACCTCTTTCGCCCCCGGCAGCAGGGCTGCGGCCACCTTGTTGCGGATCGGGCTGTCGGCCTGCATCGCCTGAATGAACGCATCATCCCACGAATAGGACATCAGCGCCTGACCGCCGCCGAACGAGAATATCTCGTCACCCAGACCGAACGAGGTGCCACCGGGCGGCATCGAGGCCTGAGCCGCCACGAACAGCTCCAGCCCGCGCACCCAGCCGGGGGTGTTGACCAGCGGTGTCATGGTTTCCAGATCAAAGAAGAACCCGCCGGGCACGTCCGGATGCTTGGCATAGGGGGCAACGCGGCTGATGAAGGCCGAGAACATCAGATCGTCGCGCTTGGTCACTTCGGCAGTGCCAAAGTTGGGCGCGCCGTCACCGTCCCAGTCCATGTTGTTAAAGACGGCGGCAACCTCGTTATACTCCTCCCAGGTCGCGGGCACCGTCAGGTCGCGGCCGGTCGCCTCTTTGAACTTGGCCTGCATCTCGGGGTTGGCGAACACGTCGGAGCGGTACTTCAGATAGTGGCGGTCGCCGTCCATCGTGTAGTTCAGCATCTTGCCATCCCACGAGGCCACACCGCGATAGGTCGGCGTCACCGACTGCATCCCGGGGGCATCCTGATAGGCGGCGGGCACTTCGGCGAGGTAAGGGTTGAAATCCCCCAGCCAGAGCGAGCCGAAGAACAGCACGTCATAGGCCGCCTGCCGGGTCTGGAACGGGATCATGATGCGCTGGAACAGATCGCCGAACGGCACATGCACCACGTTGACGGTGGCCCCGGTCAGTTCCTGAAACTGGGTGGCATGCAGGGCGGTCGGCTCGCCGATCACCGGGATGGCGTGGGTGATGATGTTCAGGGTGCGGCCGGTGTAGTCCTTGGCGTCAATTGACGCGAACGAGCACTGCCCTTCGACATCGGCCTTGATGCCGTATTTGGTGTAATCCTGTGCCATGGCTGTCCCCGCAGCCATCGTCAGTGCAGTTGTAGCCCAAAGGCCAATAGCAGATCTGCGTTTCGTCATTTCGGTCTCCCTGTCATTATACGCCGCTGATCACCGGATCAGGACGGCGCGTCCCTTGATCTTGCCGTGATGCCGTTCTGTCAGCGCGTGACTGGCGTCTGACGGTTTGTCATGTCTGGCGCGCAAATTGATGCACCCGCAGTCCGTCAGCGCCATTGGTTCGTTCAACTTGACCGAGGTGCCGACCCGATCGACAGCGGGCGGCTGACTATCCTTGCCATGCTGCATGATCAGCGGCAGAAGGCCCGTCGCGGTCGGGTCAGTCTGCGGGCACCAGATGCCTTCGATGATCTGTCGGTCGGTCTGGCAGACGCCTGCCCCGCCGATCTGCACATTTCCAACGGTCGATGTCCTGATCTTGGGGTCAGCCCCATTGGTCACGGTCACCCCGGCGGAGGCGGAGACGGCAAGCGACGGGTCGCAGCTATGAAACACCTGAGCTTGCATCTACATTTGCCATGGTTCTGTCCGGCAGGATTGGCGGCACCATCGTGAATTTATTCCGCTGCAACAACATTCAGCAAGTCTGCAAAAAGATCGCCGCGAAACGTTCAGAATCTGAACACTTATCGCCCCCGCAGGCATCCGCTGTATAGAAATGCAACAGATGACAGCCCATGATGCGGCCCGGGGCGGCTGTCACGCTGGCCCAAGTGTTCAATATCTGAACATGAACGGCACGAATCATACCGCAACGTTGACAGCCGGTTGCGCGCATCTACGATGCAAGTGCGTGGCAGGGAGGCCTGATGGCAATGGATGGGCTGACAACGCCGCTGACGCGCGCAAGGCGGCTATTGGAAACGCAAGGGCGTTTTCCCGGCGGGACGCTGCCCGGTGATATCTCTGACAGTTGGTTGCGCAGTCTTGCGCACGGGCTGGACCCGTTATCGCCGGTGGGCAACATGGTGCATACGGCGGCTGAGCATGCCAAGCTGCGCGACCGCCATGCCGAACTGATTCGCTTTGCCCGCCCGGAACTGGAACTGTTGTACGACCGGATTGCCGGATCGAATTTCATGATCGCACTGGGTTCGCCCGGGGGTGTGGTGCTTGAAACGCTGAGCGACACCCAGTTTGGCGATACCGGGGCCGGGCGCAGCGTGATTTCCGGCTCGGTCTGGACCGAAGATCTGCGGGGCACCAACGCGCTTGGATTATGCCTGACCACGTTGCGCCCGGCACAGGTCTATGGCGGGGAGCACTTTTTGCGGGCGCATGGGGATGTGTCGTGCATCTCGTCGCCGATCTTTGACGGGCGGGGCGGGCTTGCCGGTGTGCTTGATGCCTCGTCAGGGTCAACCGTGCGCCAGCACCACACAGCTGCGCTGGTGCAGATGTCGGCAACCAACATCGAAAACTGCCTGATCCGTGCCGGGCATGACCGGCGTATCATCCTGCAATTTCATCCCCGGTCCGAGTATCTTGGCACCCTTTCGGCGGGAATGCTGGTGTTGGACAATGATTTCACCATTCATGCCGTCAACCGCCGGGGCGCGATGGTTCTGACCGGAGCCACCGCGATCCTGGGCATGCCGTTCGACCAGATTTTCGACGGCAGCTTCGAGACCGTGTCGGGGCAGCTGGCGCAGGGGGAAACGCTGCGCGTGCGGGACCGGTTTGGATCGGCGGTGTCGATGCGCTGCGTGGCAAACCGGGCAAGTTTCGCGCTGGCTGGCCGACATGCACCTGCCGCCGCCGCGACCACACCCGGCGCTGCGGCAGCCGATGCGTTCGGCGATCTGGGGATCGACGACCCCGGACTGCGGCGCGCGCTATTGGGTCTGCCTGATGCGGCGCGACAGGGCCGTCCGATCTGCCTGATTGGCGAAACCGGCACCGGCAAGGAAGTTTTCGCCCGATTGGCCCATGCCGTCGCACGGCACGGCGGGCCCTTTGTGGCGGTGGATGGTGCAACCCTGGCTGCCGGTGATGCGGTGGCAACCTTGTTTGGCCATGGCACCAGCCCGGGCCTTTTGGCCGAGGCTTCGGGCGGCAGTCTTTTCGTCGCCGACCTGATGACGGTGCCGGTGGCGGCACAAGCGGCATTGGCAGAGGTGATTGACGCGGGCGCCTACCGCCACCCTGCAACCGGCGTGCTGACACCGACCGACATTCTGTTCCTCTGCGCCTCGTCGGTCCCGCTCGACGCTGCCGGCCTTGTGCCGCACCTGCGCTACCAGCTGGCAGATTGCTGCATTGCGCTGCCCGCCTTGGGCAAACGCAGCGATCTTTGGGCGCTGGCCCTGCGCATTGCCAAGGCGGCCCGGGCTGATGCCGACCTGGCCCCGGGTCTGATCGCACGGCTCTCGGCCGATGACTGGCGCGGCAACCTGCACGCAGTGCGCGCGGTGCTGAACCAGACCGCCCGGCGTCGAACCCGGGGCCCGGCAACCGACGCGGACCTGCCAAATCTGCTGCCCCGACCCAAGGATGGGGACCTTGCGCAGCCGTGCCCGTCCTGCACCGGCGTCCCTTGGAAAGAAATCCAGTGCCGCGAAATTCAGCAGGCCGTTTGTCGCCGCGATGGCAACATCTCCCGGGCCTCGCGTGATCTGGGTATGTCTCGCACGACGGTCTACAAACACTTTTCCTGACGGTGGTGCCTGCGTCGCGGAACGCTTCAGATCGTCTTGGGGCACAGGGTCTGGCAGCGTGTTGTGGCGGTCCGAACCGCCGGTAAAACGGTGCCCGCGTCCGAAGCCGCGAAGGCTGCTACCCGGATGATCCTGAAGAAACGCCGCGCACCCGATAGGCCGGGCGCACCCGCCTGCGCAAAGATCGGTTTCAGCGCTGCAAGTCCCGCACACAAACGGCGGTGGGCATCGGCGTGCTGATCGTCGCCGGGGTGGTGATCTTTGGCATGTCGCGCTTGGGGTCCTGAGGTTACAGCAGCAGGCGGTGCGTGGTCACGGGGGCCATGCGGACCATATCGGGCGTCGGGTGGCGCGGTCGGGGCGGCGCGTTGATCGGTTGCGGCTTGCCGGTTCTGGCGGCAGCCTCAATGGCGATCAGGGCACGCAGGTCGGCCAGACCTTCGGCCCCGTCCGCCTCGGGCGCGGTGCCTGCGGTGATGCAATCGCTGAAATCGGCCACCTGCGCGCCGAAATGGTCGATCTGCGGAAAGGTGACCGCTTCGGTCACGCCGTCACGGCGCAGGCGCATCTTCATGGCGCAGTCGAATTTGAAGGCCGGATCGAGCTCAATGTCGCCTTTCGATCCCACCACGCGGCAGGTATCGACCGCTGCCGCGCCAAAGCTGCAGACAAACTGCGCGAGACCACCGGAGGGAAAGCGCAGCGTTGCGGCAAGGCTGGCCTCCACTTCGGCAAAGCGCGGGTCATCGGCGGGTTGGGTCAGGGTTGCGGTCGCCTCAAAGGGTTCTTCGCCAAAGATGTGACGGGCGGCGTTGACGCAATAGACGCCGACATCCTGCAACGGCCCGCCCCAATGGGCGGCCTTCAGGCGGTGGTTGCCAGGGGCCATCTGAAAGCTGAACACCGATTGAAAGATCAGCGGCGTGCCGATGCTGCCTTTGGCGATATGGTCCAGCACCGCCAGCGTGCCGGGTTCATGGTGCAGGCGGCAGGCGGTCATCAGGACCAGGCCTCTGCCGCCTCAGCAGGCGCGATCATCGCCCCGGCCTCGGCCACTGCCACGGCGAGGGGTTTTTCCACCATGATATGC
>JAYTDA010000072.1:0-30316 GCA_043736155.1 Paracoccaceae bacterium
GGGCTTCGCGCCCCCCCGGACCCCCCCGCGGGATATTTTCGAACAGAAAATGAACGGGGGCTCACCGCAGCAGAGTCTGTCCGACGTTGACAGGAACGCCAGACAGACTCTGGGGTCTTGTTTTGCGCGTGTCCTGTACCAACAGCCCGTTTGGTTGACCGATTGGCGTCCCGCCCGAACTGAAACGCAGGGTGTCGTGCTTGCACGACACCCTGCATTCAATTGCCCTTCTCCCCATCGTCCGGTGAACGTCGCGGCAGGGCGACTGCAAGGGCCGTTGGTATCACGCCAAAACCGGACGCCACCCCGGATCAGGGCCGGGGCCGGCATTTTGTCGGACAGGCTTCAGCGGTCAGTCCAGTCGCGATAGCGCCGCGCCAGTTCGGCTTCGCAGAACCGGAAGGTGAAATAGCACAACAGAACACCAGTTCCACGCGACGCAAGGCCGATCGCCTGCAAGAAACCACCATCGACGATGCCTGCAACCCCGGTGCGCCGCAGATAGTCGAGGTTGGCCACCGCCAGTCGCACCAGATCAACCGACAGCAGGGCAAAGATCACCGCCACCAACGCGGCAACGGCCAGCACCAGCACCACCGGATATCTGCGCAGGTTCAAAAGCGACATCATGGCGGCTCCAACGGGTTTCCAGGTCATATCGCAGGGTACCGGTGGGGTGCGTCAACCGTTTTCGCGCAACACTGATCCCGCCAGATACAGCGAGCCGCAGATCAGCACCCGGGCCTGCGGGTCAGCGGCAGCGATGGTGGTCAGGGCGTCAGCGACCGACGGGGCGGTAACGGCGGCAATTCCGGCTGACCGGGCAGCGTCGCGGGTTTCCGCCGCCGGCAGGGTGTTTTTCTCGCCGGGGATCGACACGGCATGGAGCGATGCGACCTGGGGTGCGAAGGGCAGCATGTAGCCGCGCACATCCTTGGTGTTCAGCATGCCGCAGATCAGGTGGGTGGGTCGTTTTGGCATCGCCGCAAGGGTTGCCGCCACAGCCGCCGCCCCGGCGGGGTTGTGGCCGCCATCCAGCCACAGTTCCACCAGCGGTGCTGCGTCAATCAGCGGGCCATGGCGCAACCGTTGCATCCGCGCCGGCCATTCGGCGCGGGTCACGGCGGCTTCGCAGGCGGCAGCGCCGTAACCCAGATGGCGCAGGGCCATCACGGCGGCCCCGGCGTTGTCAATCTGATGCGGCCCCGGCAGATTGGGCAGCGGCAGATCCAGCAGCCCGTTTTCATCCTGAAACACCAGCCGACCGCGTTCGGTGGTGGCGTGCCAGTGCTGGCCATGCACCAGCAGCGGCGCACCCAGCCGGGCGGCTTCGGCCTCGATCACCGCCAGTGCCGCATCCTGCTGCGGCCCGACGATACAGGGTACACGGGCCTTGATGATCCCGGCTTTGGCGCTGGCTATTTCGGGCAGGGTGTCGCCCAGGTATTGCTGATGGTCGATGCTGACCGGGGTGATGATGGTCAGGAGCGGGTTGGCAAAGACGTTGGTGGCATCGAACCGGCCCCCCAACCCGACCTCCAGCAGGGTATAATCGGCTGGGGTGCGGGCAAAGGCGAGGAAAGCGGCGGCGGTTGTCACCTCGAAAAAGGTGATGGAGCGGCCCTGACAGGCGCGTTCGCATTCATCCAGTATAGTGGTCAGATCGGGTTCGGAAATGATCTGCCCCGCCACCCGGATCCGTTCGTGAAACCGCGCGAGGTGCGGCGAGGTATAGGCATGGACCACCCGGCCCGCGCCTTCCAGCCCGGCGCGGATCATCGCCTGCGTCGAGCCTTTGCCATTGGTGCCTGCGATATGGATGATCGGTGGCAGGCGCTGTTCGGGGTGGCCAAGCGCGGGCAACAGCTGCACCATGCGGTCCAGGGTCAGGTCGATCACCTTGGGGTGCATCGACATCATCCGCTGCAGGATCAAGTCTGACGCAGGTGTCACTTGGCAGCGGCGTCAGGTGCCGCCAGTTCGCCCCTGATCGCCGGGGTCTGGCCGGTCAGCATCCGCAGGATGGTGATCAGGTCATCGCGCATGTCCTTGCGGTGGGTCACCCGGTCCAGCATACCGTGATCCAGCAGATATTCGGCGCGCTGGAACCCCTCTGGCAGCTTTTCGCGGATGGTCTGTTCGATCACCCGCGCCCCGGCAAAGCCGATCTGGGCATTGGGTTCGGCAATCTGCACATCGCCCAGCATGGCATACGAGGCGGTCACACCACCGGTGGTCGGATGGGTCATCACCACGATATAGGGCAGATCCGCCTCTTTCAGCATCTGCACCGCCACCGTGGTGCGCGGCATCTGCATCAGCGCCAGCATGCCTTCCTGCATCCGGGCACCCCCTGATGCGGAAAACAGCACCAGCGGCCGCTTGGTCTTGGTGGCGCGTTCGGCTGCGGCAATGATGGCATTGCCGACATACATCCCCATTGATCCTGCCATGAAGCTGAAATCCTGCGCCACGGCGATGATCGGGGTGTGGCCGATTTCACCCTCTGCCACCAGCATCGCATCTTTTTCACCGGTGGCTTTCTGCGCCGCCTTCAACCGGTCGGGATAGCGTTTCTGGTCGCGGAACTGCAACGGATCGACAATCGGTTCCGGCACCTTGATCTCGGTAAAGATGCCGCCGTCAAACAGGGCGGCAAAGCGGGCACGCGGGCTGATCGGCATGTGGTGGTTGCAACTGGTGCAGACGTTCAGATTGTCGGCCAGTTCGCGGTGAAACAGCATGGTGCCGCATTCGGAGCATTTGGTCCACAGGTTGTCCGGCACTTCGCGCCGCGAAAACAGCGAATTGATCGTGGGGCGGACGTAGTTGGAAATCCAGTTCATCGGGGTCGCCCTTTGGTCGCCTTGGTTGCCCATCAGATAGGACGGGGTGGGGCAAAAGGCAATCCGGCGGTGCGCAGGTCCGCCCTATCCGGTCAGCTGCTCCAGCACCAGACCGACAATCGAGGATTCCCGGCCGTGCAATTGTTGCTCCGTCAGCTTGGCAACAAAGCTGTAATCTTTGGTCACCGGCATCGATCCGTCTTCCCAGCCAAGGGCGATGTCGGTCCCCGCCGGATAGGTGACGCCTGCGGCAAGATCGTCGGTCAGCGCAAAGAATTTCAGCAACGGTTTGGTATATCTTATTTCGCCGTAGGTGGCGGAAATCGCGAAACAGCGGTTTCCTGCTGTTACCCGAAATGCCCCACCCTGTGCGGTAGACAGCATCAGCACTCCGACCAGGCGGAACGGTCCCTGTTCTATCCGAACCGACACCGGTTCGCCGGTGTCAGTGGGGACAAAGCAATGCACCGTGACCCTGCTGTTGCTGAAGTCTTGACTTTCACCGCTGTCAAACCGGGAGATCAGCTGGACGCCGGTCACGTCTTCGCCACGCAAGCGGTCTGCCGCAGCCACCCAGCCTGCCCCGCTGCGGATCAGCTTTAACGCGCGTTTGGCGATGAACCGACCGACAAAGGCATCTTCCTTGTAGTGACTTTTGTCCTGGTAGACGTAGTCCGGCACCCTTTTGCGGTCCAGAATCTTTGGCAATTCTTCAGAAACATCAAGATATTGGATGGAATAGTGGTCAAACAACTGGCGCAGGTCGCGCCGGTAGGGAGTCATTTCTCCGCGTTCGGTGGCGTTACGGCCGGCAAAGATCAACGGAATGAACCGCAATCCCCGGCTTTGGCACAGCCGGATCGTGTGCTCGCAAAACCGCAACAAAAGCTCGGGATAGTGACCCAATTTGTCGACATAGTTCTGATCGTTCAGCGCATATTCCCACAAGACCACGTCACGCCGTTTCAACTGGTCCATCGCGGCAAGGCGACAGTAGGCCATGATGCCGGAGACCGCACCGACGGCCCCGTTCAAGAACGTGAAATTGGGCGGCAACAGTTCGGAAAGTCCCGTGGTCCAGATGCCTGCCTTGATCGAATTGGAGCCGCCGAATACGCAGACTTGTCTGGTGGCAGGTTCCGTCATTTCGGTCTGTTCCTCGAAAGCAGTCATCCGCCGATCGGCAGCAGCAATTTGGCCATCCTTGCCGGGAATTGCAACTGCAACGGGCATCGAACCTTGGGTTGTGCAAAGCGCCGCAGGACGGTCGGGGAGCAAACCGCTGCCCGTGGAGCGGCTTTTGTGATGGCGGCTGGTCTATTCTGAACCGGGCGGCGATGCAAAGGCTGAAATTTGCCCGCTACTCGGACTGGCCAGGCAATTGCTCCACCAGCAGACCCAGCACCGAGGATTGCCGCCCCAAAAGCTGTTCTGGCGACAATTTCCGCACAAACCCCGAGTCGGACCGCACCGGCACCAGCCGGTCTTCCCATTCAAAGCCAATCTGACTGCCAGCCGGGTAAGGCCCCGCCACCTCCGCATCGTCAGCCAGGGTGAAGAACCGTATCAGCGGCTTGGCGAAGCCGCTTTCGTGGTAGGTGGCGGAAATGCTGAACCCGGTTCCCGCCACCCGCACCCGGAAAGCCCCGCCAAGCGGCGTGCACAACATCACCACACCGACCAGACGGAACGGCCCGTCGTCAATCCGGACTTCCAGCGGCTGCCCGTTCGGATCCGGGGTCCAACAGGTCTCTGACAGCAGTCTGTTGCTGTAGGTCGCGGACTTTCCGCCGGTAAACCGGTTGATCGACTGGACCGATGTACCCTCGGCGCTGTGCAGGCGCGGTGCCGCCCTGACCGCTCCGGCACCGGTCCCGATCAGGTCGAGCACCCGTTTGGCGGTGTAAACCACGGCAAAACCGCCGGACTTGTAGTGATAGTCATCCCGGAAAATGTACAGCGGCACTCTGGGCCGGTTCAGTTTCTGTGGCAACTCTGCGGTCAGGTCGATGAAGTCGATGCCATAGTGGGCAAACAGAGCGCGCAGCGCACGGCGGTATTCCGTCATGTCGGGCAGGATGGAGACGTCGCGCGTCGCAAAAATCAGCGGGATGAACCGCACCCCCCGGTCCAGACACTGCCGGATGGTATGTTCGCAAAACCGCAACAGCAGCTTTGGGTCGACACGTCGGAAATTGATGTAGTTCTGATCGTTCAGCGCATATTCCCACAAAACGATGTCGCCGGGCGCCAGACTGTCGAACCGGGCAACCTGATAGCTTCCCATCATGCAGGGCGCGCCGCCAACCGACTTGTTCACGATATCAAAGCCTTCGGGCAGCCACCGGGGCAGTTGACCGGCCCATCCGCCGTCGCCGATCGAATTCGAGCCGCCAATAATGCAGATTTTCGTCATCCGGGCACCATCTTCGCAATTGCGACCCTTGCATCGGCGCATCAGGTCTGTCGACGCTTTTCACTGCGCGACTTTTGGTCAGATTGCAACGGGGGGGCCGCAGCGCCGTTTGGCTTGCGAGAACCAGTGCCGTCGCCTATTGGGGACGGGATGGTGCAGCGATGCAAGTGGGGTGGGCGGGCGGATTCAGATGCGGTTGGCCGGGATGACCATCGGATTGTGTGCAGGTCTGGCGCTGGGTCTGGCGCTGGCTGGCTGCGACACGCTGGCGGTGTCGACAAGCCCCACCCCGGCATCCCCCAATGCCCCGCAGCGCATCGGGGTATCCAGCCGCGCCGTAGTGATCTCTGGCCCCCAAGGCTATTGCATCGACAAACCGGCGGCGCGCGATGGGGCCAATGGGGCCTTTGTGCTGCTGGGGTCCTGTGCGGCGCTGGCGCAATCGGTGGCGGCGGGGCAACCGGTGGCACCGGCGGTGCTGACAGCCTCGGTTTCACCACCGGGGGCACAGCCGGTCGCGGCGCAACTGGCGGCGCTGAACAGCTATTTCCTGTCGGCGGAGGGGCGCGCCGCCCTCAGCCGCTCCGGCCGGGCGCAGTCGGTGACAGTGGCGCAGGCCTGGGGCAGCGGCGGAGTGTTCTATCTGGTGGCGCAAGACAGCAGCCCCTCGGGCAACCAGCGCCTGCAAGCGACATTCTGGCGGGCGGTGTTTGACGTCAAGGGGCGGATTGTCACCCTGAACGTCGCGGGGCTGAAAAGCCGGCCCCTGAGCCCGGCGGCCGGACGCGCCACGCTGGAGGCGTTTGTGCGCCAGGTGCAGCGCGAAAACCGCGCGGGTTTGGGCGGCTGATCTGGCACTGTGGTGGGGTCAGGTGTGGCGGAACTGTGCCCGTTGCCGCCGCCCCTTCACGAATTAGAAACAATCCCATCACTTTATGATTGATTGTGCCGTGGCCTAACGCCAAACCCTGCCAGAGCCCCCTGCTTTCTGCTGTTCGCCGACTGAGGCTGCCCAGACCTGCTGCACCCGGAATCCCTGAGCCATGCCGTCAAAGCTTCGCACCCTGCTTGACACCCTTCTGCACCGCCGCGATCTGCGGCGCTGGGAACGGGCGGCACTGGCGGTCGATGGCTTTGACGCCGAAACCCTGCGCGGTCTGCGCTACCAGGGCCGCCAGATGCGCCGCCAGGTCGACCGGGTGCTGCATGTCGCCGAAGGCAGGCTGGCGCTGCCGCTGATCGGGTCGAACGCCATTCAGAAACCGATCAATTCCGACTGGAGCTACCGCCCGGAAATCTGGCGCGGCCCGCTGACACCGCCCGGAATGGCTGCAGTGGAAAACAAGGCGCGGATCGGCGGCGAAGCCACGGTGTTTCATGATTGCCGGGTATCGGAACTGACGGTGCGCCAGGTCCGCAACAGCCGCGAGTCCGACCTTGCCCCGTTTGGCCTGCGCCTCGATGTGTTCCGCTTTGACGGCAGCTTTCTGTCGCTGGCGATCGACCTGCCGGACGAGGCGGCCCATTCCCTGCGGCTGAAACATCTGGTGCGGATGGCGGTACAGGTCGATCTGGAAAAGCCGCTGGAACTGTTTGCCCGGCTGAACATCAAACACGGCCCCAATCTGGAACAGATCGTCCGCGAACTGCCTTTGGGGTCCGAGGAAGTGTCGGTGGAGTTTGATCTGGCCTATAGCAAGTTGAACGAAAAGCGGGTGGAAAAGATGTGGGTCGATCTGATCTTTGAAGGGCCGGAGATGAACCAGATCATGCTGCGGGATGTGACGTTCAGCCGCCGCCCGCGTGCAGAGCTTTAGGGGGCCGGAATGGACATGACATTGACCAAGACCCGCATCCGCGCCGGTGTCTGGGAAGGGCTTTTGACCAGCAACACCGAGCGGCCCACCCCGCCCGATATCGAGGTGCGCCATCTGGAACTGCCGCTGGACGGCGTCACCGTGACCCTGGCCCATGGGATGAAAAAGACCTGGGCGGTGCGGGTGCCTATACCGGTCGATGTGCTGAGCGACGGGGTCCAGACCTTTCTGATCCATGCCAGACCCGGCGGGGAAAAGCTGGAAAGCTTCACCATCATCACCGGTGCCGCGCTGGAAGACGACATCCGGGCCGAGGTCGACCTGCTGCGGGCGGAACTGGACATGCTCAAACGCGCGTTCCGCAGGCATTGTCTGGAAACGGCGGGGTAGGGGCACCTCCCTGTTTCGGACCGCCTGAGAGCGTAAGCGGAAGGCAAGGGACGGAGGGCAGTGTCCAGTCCCCTCAATCTGCGCAGAAACAATGTGGTCTCCTTGCACTACGCATTTCTTGGCTTTGGTGTGCCAGACAAACACACATGAGCTTTAAGCGGGATGGGCTTAGACGGTACCACCACAGCCTGTCTTCCTTTTTCACACGGAATCAAGGGCGTAGCCCGCCGGGTGGTGCCCGTTCGCCCCTATCGGGCGGGCACCCTCTGAGGTCACGCCAAGGAATATCGCCGGGGGGGTGCTCAACCATAAAGCACCCAAACCCAGCATTGTTGTGCCCACCCGGCGGACGGGCACCGCCCTGTTTCGCGAGAATGGAGGGAATATAGTTGGTCATCGTTTCACGTTGCGGGGATTCAATCAAAGGTCATCCTGCTCAAGATTCGGAGTGGCCTGGAACAGCGGCTCTGACCTCGTTGGACTTGCGGAGCCTAAGAATGGCAACGTTTGAATCATATCAACGGTCCCTTGAAGTGACCCTTGCTCTCCCTCCCCCCCCGTGGGGAGGGTTAGGGTGGGGGTTGCTCCAGCGACTGAGTCCAGGATGGAATTCCGCGCAAGATCAGCGGCCTGAGAGACCCCCACCCTGACCCTCCCCACAAGGGGGGAGGGGATTTCCGTGCAACCTTGGTCAATCGGAATGAGTCCATTCAAGGGGCCGTTTGAATCACCTGTCAAAGGCTCTCAATCCGCCATGGGGCACTTTGACCATTCTCAAATCCCTCGTCACCGATCCGCCTGTCTGTCGTCAACTTTTCTATCAGCGCCCATCCAAGCGTGAATGATTGAATTGGATCAATTCCATAGATTTTCTTGTTCTCGATGTACCCTTTGACGCAAACTATTGAAAAATAGTCGTCTTGGCCACCGTGACAGCAATCGCAGATGATAGTGGCCTCGACACCTTCGTCTGAAACGATTTTCAGGCTGACCGGATTCATTCTTTGCTTTCCCACCTGTGGCAAGCGCATAACCGCAATCCACTTGAGTACAATGCTACCGAGGCAAACCTTGGAAGGCAACGACCGCTCTGCACCGTAATCCACCGTTTAACGCCGGACAAAAACCACCGCACCAAACCAACTGGCCAAACACGGCGATTTCCCACCCCCCGCATTGCCACCCCCCGCACATTCTGGCACTGAACCCCTGACCCAAACCAAAGCGGAGCCTCTCCATGAAAATCCTCAGTGAAAGCCGCTGTTTTGGCGGGGTTCAGGGCGTCTATAGCCACACATCCGATGCCACCGGCACCGACATGACCTTTGGCCTGTTTCAACCGGCCGAGGCGCGCGACGGCACGGTGCCGCTGCTGTGGTTCCTGTCGGGGCTGACCTGCAGCCATGAAAACGCGATGATCAAGGCGGGGGCGCAGGTCTGGGCCGCCGAGGCGGGGATTGCCATCGTGTTTCCCGATACGTCGCCGCGCGGTGACGGCGTCGCCAATGATCCCGGCTATGATCTGGGGCAAGGCGCCGGGTTCTATGTCGATGCGACGGAGGAGCCGTGGTCGCCGCAGTTCCGCATGCAGGACTATATCATCCGCGACCTGCCGGAGTTTCTGACCTCGACCTTTGCGATTGATGCCGACCGCCAGGCGATCAGTGGCCATTCGATGGGCGGCCATGGCGCGCTGACCCTGGCGATGCGCAACCCCGACCGCTTCCGGTCGGTGTCGGCCTTTGCCCCGATCTGCCACCCCACCGCATCCGACTGGGGCCGCAAGCAGTTCGCAGCCTATCTGGGCAGCGATGAAAGCCTGTGGGCCGGCCATGATGCCACGCTTCTGATGCAGACCACCGGGTTTCCGGGGCCGGTGCTGGTGGATCAGGGCACCAGCGACCAGTTTCTTGACCTGCTGATGCCTGAAGCCCTGGCCGAAGCGGTGGCCAAACGGCGGCAACCGGCAACCCTGCGGCTGCAGGGCGGTTATGACCACAGCTATTTCTTCATCGCCAGCTTCATGCGCGACCATGTCCGCTTTCATGCCGAGGCACTGGCGCGGTGACCGTGATCTATGTCGATGCCGATGCCTGCCCGGTCAAGGCAGAGGCGGCGCGGGTGGCGGACCGCCTGAAGCTGCGGCTGGTCATTGTGTCGAACGGCGGTATCCGGCCATCGCCGCACCCGCTGGTGGAGACCGTAGTGGTGCCCGAGGGGCCGGATGTGGCGGATCAGTGGATCGCCGACCGCGCCGGTCTGGGCGACATCGTGATTACCGGGGACATCCCGCTGGCGGCCCGCTGCATCGCGGGCGGCGCGCGGGTCGTCAAGCACAATGGCGAAGTGCTGTCCGCTGCCAACATCGGCAATATCCTGGCCATGCGGGATCTGATGGCCGACCTGCGCGCCGCCGACCCGTTTCGTCAGGGCGGCGGCAAGAGCTTTGCCAAGGCCGACCGGTCGCGGTTTCTGGAAGCGCTGGACCGCGAAGCCCGGGCGGCGATGCGGGCACAACCGCCCGGGGCCCGATGACCGCCACACCGACCCGGCCGCCCGAAGCCCTTGGCGGGGTACTGCTGGCGCTGGTCGGAGTGGCCTGTCTGTCGATCAACGATGTCGCCGTCAAGTTCCTGTCGGGCGGCTATGCCCTGCATGAGGTGATCCTGTTTCGCGCGCTGGTCGGCATGGTGGTGGTGCTGGCGACAATGGCACTGGCGCGCCAGCCGCTGGCCAGCCTGCGCACCCACCGCCCCGTTGCCCAGGGCATCCGGGTTCTGTGCATCCTGTTCTCCAACGCCAGCTATTTCCTGGGCCTGTCGGTGCTGCCTTTGGCCGATGCGGTTGCCACCTCCTATGTCGCCCCGTTGCTGATGACCGGGCTGTCGGTCGTGGCCCTTGGGGAACGGGTCGGGTTTACCCGCTGGGTTGCGGTGCTGGCAGGGCTGGCGGGGGTTCTGGTCATGGTGCAACCCGGTACATCGGCATTTCAGCCTGCGGCGTTGCTGGTTCTGTTCGGGGCACTGTGCTATGCTCTGGCGCAGATCATGACCCGCTATCTGGCTGCCACGGAAACCAGCTTTTCGCTGAGTTTCCACACCCAAAGCGGATTTATCCTGCTGTGTATCGCGATGGGGCTGGGGGTGGGCGATGGCCATCTGGCAGGGTCGGGTCAGGGTGCCATGGCGTTCCTGCTGCGGCCCTGGATCTGGCCACCGCTGGCCGACTGGCCCGCGTTTCTGGCAGCGGGCTGTGCCGTGGCGATTGGCGGGTTAGCGATGTCTCAGGCCTACAGGATCAGTGAAACCGCACTGGTGGCGCCGTTCGAATATCTGGGAATGCCGCTGGCGATTTTCTGGGGGGCACTGGTGTTTTCCCAGTGGCCGGGGCAGGCTTCGTGGATCGGCATGGCGCTGATCTGCGGTGCCGGGCTGGTGACCATGGCCGCAGAACGGTCCCGCAGAAAAGGCATGTGATGACACCCGAAGCAGTGATTTTCGACATTGGCAATGTGCTGGTGGAATGGCAGCCGGAGGTTTATTTCGACCGCATCTATGGCAGTGACCGGCGCCGCGCGCTGTTTGCCGCCGTGGACCTGCACGCGATGAATCTGGCCATCGATGCCGGTGCCGATTTCGCCAGCACGATCGAGGCGACAGCCCGCCGCCATCCCGACTGGGCCAGCGAAATCATGGATTGGAAAGACAACTGGATCAAGCTGGCGTCGCCCTTGATCCCCCGCTCGATCCGCAGCCTGCGGGCCTTGCGTGCCAAACGGGTACCGGTGTTTGCCCTGACCAACTTTGGCGACACCAATTTCGCCTATGCCCAGAGCGAATATGTGTTTTTGAACCAGTTCGACCGGACCTATGTCTCCGGCCGGATCAAGCGGGTCAAGCCGGACCCGGCGATCTATGCCGCTGTCGAGGCGGATTGCGGCATCGCCCCGGCGGGGTTGCTGTTTGTCGATGACCGCGCCGAAAACATTGCCGCCGCTGCGGCACGCGGCTGGCAGGTGCATCATTTCACCGGACCCGAGGGTTGGGCGGCGCGGCTGGTGGCACTGGGGCTGTTGACCGAGGCGGAAGCCGGATGAGCGTTTTGATGATCGGGCCGGAGGCGGAACGGCTGTTGACATGGCCGGGACTTTGCGCCGCACTGCAGGCGGGGCACCGGCAGCCAAGGGCAGAGATCGGCGACACCATTCTGTCCCGCCGGTCGGATGTGCTGCTGTCGCGCAGCGCCTGGATCGACGGCATCGGGCTGGCGGTGAAATCGGCGACGGTGTTCCCCGGCAACAAGGCATTGGGCAAACCGGCGGTGAACGGGGCGGTGAGCCTGTATTCCGACCAGAGCGGCGAACTGGAGGCCATTGTCGATTTCCATCTGGTGACCAAATGGAAAACCGCCGGCGACAGTCTGTTGGCGGCCTCGCTGCTGGCCCGGCCCGACAGCCGCAGCATTCTGCTGGTGGGCGCAGGCACCGTGGCGCGCTCGATGGTCGATGCCTATCGCAGCCGCTTTCCGGGTGCACAGTTCACGGTCTGGAACCGGTCGCCCGCCGCTGCCGAAACCATGGCGCGGGAGGTGCCGGGGCTGGCGGTGGCGACCGATCTGGCCGACGCCGTTGCCGGGGCGGATATCATCTGTACCGCCACCATGGCGACCGAACCTTTGATCCGGGGCGGATGGCTGCGCCCCGGCACCCATCTGGACCTGATCGGCGCCTATCGCCCCGACATGCGCGAGGTTGATGATGAAACCCTGCGCCGGTCGCGGATCTTTGTCGACGCCCGCGCCACCACCCTGCACCATATCGGCGAATTGAAAGGCCCGCTGGACCGCGGTGTGATCGCCGAAGCTGACGTGATTGCGGATTATTACGATATTGCCGCCGGGCGCTTTGCCCGCCGCAATCCGACGGAAATCACCCTGGCCAAGAACGGCGGCGGCGCGCATCTGGATCTGATGGTGGCGCGTTATGTGATGGCGATGTGGCAGGCGGCACAGGGATGAGGGCGGCGGTTTTCCTGGCAAAGCCGGGGGGGGTCACACCCCCCCTGATCCCGCTGCGGGTCAAACAGAAGCCGGGGGGTTTCACACCCCCCGGACCCCCTG
Source organism: Paracoccaceae bacterium (assembly GCA_043736155.1). Taxonomy (GTDB): domain Bacteria; phylum Pseudomonadota; class Alphaproteobacteria; order Rhodobacterales; family Rhodobacteraceae; genus JANNRR01. Next base: position 12,588 of record JAYTDA010000072.1, read on the forward strand.
TGGAGTATTTTCACGAAAGAAAAGCCTGAAGCAGAACAGGCCCCGGGCGGCGCGTGATTGCTGTTGCCGCACCGGGGTCGCAGCACTGGCAGACCCCCCTGTCAGCCAGGACACAAGGATAAAGGCATGGACCTGATCGACACCCACCAGCATCTGATCTACCGCCAGTCCCTCGGCTATGGCTGGACAACGGGTGTACCGGCGTTGGCCAGCGGCGATTTCACGCTGCAGGATTATGCCGGGCTGACGGCCGGCTGCGGCATTGCAGGCACCATCTTCATGGAATGCGGCGTGGATGACGGCGATTATCAGGCCGAGGCGCGGCTGATTGCTGCCCTGGTCGGGCACCAGGGTCTGCTGGGCCAGATCGCCTCCTGCCGGCCAGAGCGCGATGCCGGGTTTGACGCCTGGCTGGAGGAATGCGGCGGTCTGAACGTCGTGGGGTTGCGCCGCATCCTGCATGTGGTGCCGGATGAGATGTCGCAATCGCCCGGTTTTCGCGCCAACCTGCGCAAGATCGGGGCACGCGGATTGCCGTTCGAGCTGTGTTTTCTGGGGCGGCAACTGGCGTTGGCCGCCGATCTGGCGCAGGCCTGTGACACCCAGGTGCTGGTGCTGGATCATTGTGGCACCCCCGATATCGCCGGTGGCGATTTCGCCAATTGGGCCAAGGGGATCACGGTTTTGGCGCGCCATGCGAATGTGATGGCGAAACTGTCGGGCATCAGTGCCTATTGCGCCCCCGGCAGTGCCAGCCTGGCGCAGCTGCAGCCCTGGGCCGACCATGTGCTGCAGAGCTTTGGCGCGGATCGCATCGTCTGGGGCAGCGACTGGCCGGTGGTCAATCTGGGGGTGGGTTTGGCGGACTGGATCCGGATGACCCGCAGCCTGATCGCAGGCTTGTCCAGCGCTGAACAACAGGCCATCGCCTCGGGCAACGCCCGCCGCATCTACCTGAAAGGGCGTTGAGCGCCGCGATGGCCGCCCGGAAAAAGCCAGCCGCAACCGCAGAAAAAACCACGTTTCGCGACGTGATGGCAGAGATTTTGCGCCGCATCACCCATGGCCCCTGGGGCCCGGGTGCGCTGTTGCCGAATGAGGTGGATCTGGCGGGCGAATTCGGCTGTTCGCGCACCACCATCAACCGGGCCTTGCGTGAAGTGGCCGATCTGGGGTTTCTGGATCGGCGGCGCAAGGCCGGGACCCGGGTGCGGCTGGCCCCGATCAGGGCGGCGCGGTTTGACATGCCGATTGTAAGGGCAGAGGTGGAAAAGACCGGTGCCAGCTATCGCTATCAGCTGTTGCACCGAGAGGCAGTGCCCGCACCCCGTTGGCTGCAAAGCCGGATGAAACTGGCCACCGGGGCCGAGGTGGTGCATGTCACTTGTCTGCATTTCGCCGACGGGACAGCCTTTCAGCTCGAAGACCGCTGGATCAATATCGCGGCGCTGCCTGCCGCAGCCGGGGTTGATTTCAGCCTGATCAGCCCCAACCAGTGGCTGGTGGCAACGGTGCCGTTTTCCGAGGTGGAGATCAGCTTTCTGGCCGCCGCCGCCGAGGGGCTGGCGGTGGCGCATTTGGGCCATGCACCGGGGGAACCGGTGTTCTGCATCGAACGGGCGACCTGGTGGCAGGGGGCTGCGATCACGCTGGTGACGCTGAGCCACCGGCAGGGCTACCGGATGACGACGCGGTATTGAAGGGGGGTATTCCCACGCCGTCCCGGGTCAGGCCCGGGACGGCGTGGGAGATGGGGAACGGCTGCACCTCACGTCACAGGCGCGCCACTCTCGTTCCATGCGACTCGGGGTCCCGGGTCAGGCCCGGGACGGCATTGGATTTGGGCAACGCCAGCACTTCAATTCATCGGCGCGCCGCCCTCGCGTTTCCGTCGTGCCACATAATCCCGCAACGCCTCATCGACCCCTTGGTCAATCGCAGGCGGCTGATACTCCGCCAACAGCTGTTTCCACACCGCGTTGGCCCGTTCGCGCGCCATCACGCCGCCGTTTTCCAACCACTGCCCATGGTTGTCCCAGTTCGACAGCAGCGGGGTGTAGAACGCCGAGCGGTAGCGGCTCAACGTGTGGGGGGTGCCAAAGAAGTGCCCGCCCGGCCCGACATCGCGGATCGCGTCGAGCGCCAATGAGGCCTCATCCACCACGATCGGCTGGAAATATTCCGCCATCATCGCCAGCATTTCGGCATCGAGGATCAGCTTTTCAAACGACGCGGTCAGGCCGCCGTGCATCCAGCCCGCCGCATGTTCCACCAGATGCGCCCCGCCCATCAGCGCGCCCCATAACGACATCTGCGATTCGTACGCCGCCTGGGCATCGACATCATTGGCGGCGGTGACGTTCGACGAGCGGAACGGCACTCCGATCATCCGCGCCAACTGCCCCGACGCCTGCGCCGCCTTGGCATATTCCGGCGTCCCGAACGCCGGGGCACCGGAGCGCATATCGACGTTGGAAGTAAAGCCGCCGTACATCACCGGCACCCCGGGCCGCACGATCTGGGTCAGCATGATCCCTGCCATCGCCTCGGCATGCTGCTGCACCAGCGCGCCTGCCAGTGTCACCGGGCTCATCGCACCGGCGAGGGTAAAGGGGGTGATGACCAGCACCTGACCGTGGCTGGCCAGCGCGATCAGCCCTTCGGCCATCGGAATATCCAGTTGCAGTGGCGAGTTGGTGTTGATGATGCCCAAGAGCGCCGGGCGGTCCGCCAGCCCCGCTGGCGTTGTGCCCAGCGCAATCGCCGCCATTTCGATGCCATCCATCGTGCGGGCATGGCCCAGCGACTGGGTTTGCCAGTTCTTGTCCAAGAGGGTGATCTGGGCGTAATATACATCCAGATGCCTTGTGTTGGCGGGCAGGTCGAGCGGTTCAAACGGGCCGCCGCCTTCCTGATGCAGGACGTTCAGCGACTGAATGACTTTCAGATAATCGCACATTTCGGCATAGGTGCCATCGCGTTTCCCATGGTCATTGTCCATCACATAGGCCGGGCCACCGACCGAGGCGAACACCACATCGGTGCCGCCGAATTTGAGCGACCGCATGGGGTTGCGCGCTTCAAGGCGGAACCGGGGTGGCACGGTTTGCAAGCGGTCCAGCACCAGCGCGGGGTCGAGAAACACCATGTCGCCTGCAACCCGCGCCCCGGCGGCGGCATAAAGCGCCCGCGCCGGTTGGTGCAGCACCCGCAAGCCGATTTCGGCCAGAACCCGCAGCGCGGCATTGTGGATCGCCGCGACATGGTCGGCGCTGAGCACTTCGGTTGGGGCATAGGGGCGCGAGGGCTGGCCCCAGACCGGCTGGGTCAGCGCCCCGGTGACGCGGGTGGGGCGGTGGTTGCGGCGTTTGCCGGGTGTGTCGGTCATCGGGTCGCCGGGGTGTGGTCGGGGGCGAAATCGCGGGGCGCAAACGGCGCATCGCGGCGGATCAGCGGTGCTGGTCGCGCCAGTTCCTGTGCGGTTTTGTGGCCCTGATATGTCGCATGAACGATGGCACCGGGGGCATTGGCATCGCCGGTCAGGTGCAGCGATTTGTGGCCCAGTGCTGACAGGTCATCGTATAGCGCGCTGCCCCCCAGCCTTTGCCCGACAATCACCAAAGACCGCGCCTTGATCTGATGCGGCTCACCGGTGAATATCTGTGCAAGGCTCAGGGTTTCGCCATCGAACCCGGTCACGATCTCCAGCGTCCGATAGCCGATCCCCCGCCGTGCCAGGGCCTGATGCACCAAGGGCTGTTCGTTGGTCATGAAGGTCCAGGCCGAGGCGCTGCCAGCGGTGGTGATATAGGTGACCGCCAACCCCAGCGCCGCCAGCCCTTCGGCTATGGCCGAGCCAAGCGCGTAATTGTCGAAATCGAACAGAGCCACCGGGCTTTCAGGCACCAGACCCGCCGCAAGATCATCGGGGGTATAGATGCGCGGAGCGTTCAGCGGCGGCACAGGCAGTTCATTGGCACCACAGAGGTTGGCCAGCCAGCGCGATCCGGTGGCCACCACCACATGGTCAGCGACAAATTCGGCGACATCGGCGGCGGACAGGTCGCTGTCGGGGAACAGGCTGACATTGGGCATCTGGCGCAACTGCCCCAGCCGGTAATCCGCCACCCGGAACCATTCGCGCAGACCCGGCAGAGCGGTTTCCCAGATCAGCCGCCCACCAAATTCGCGGCGCTTATCGGCCAGCGAAACCTGAAACCCCCGCCGCGCCAGCGTCAGCGCCGCCTCCAGTCCCGCCGGGCCGCCACCGACCACCAGCACCGATCCCACCCCGTCACGCACCACCTGTTCCGGGTGCCAGCCGCGCCGCCATTCCTCGCCTGCCGTCGGGTTCTGGGTACAGCGCACCCAGACGCCATCATGCCACGACGAGATGCAGATGTTGCAGCCGATACATTCGCGGATATCCGCCTCGCGGCCCTGATCGATCTTTGCCGGCAGAAACGGGTCGGCGATCGAGGGCCGAGCCCCGCCGATGAAATCCAGCACCCCGGATTTCAGCATCCGCACCATGGTATCGGGCGAGGTGAAGCGGCCCACCCCCACCACCGGCTTGTCGGTCAGCCCCTTCACGAAATCCACCACCGGCGCATGGCTCCCCTCCGGCGTAAAGCGGCTGGCGGCGCAGTCGGTGGCGGAATAGTCCATCTTGACGTCGAAAATGTCGGGAGCGTCGCGCAGCAGGGTGATCACTTCATGCCCCTCGGACTCGGCAACCTTTGACGGCAGCGCCCGCAGTTCCTGCATCGACAGCCGCAACGCCACGGCGCAGCGGCCATGCGTCGCCTCGCGCACCGCGTCAATCAGATCCGCCACCAGCCGCACCCGGTTCGCCACCGGCCCGCCATAAGCATCGGTGCGGTGATTGTAGCACGACATCAGGAATTGATAGGGCAGATAGCCCATCCCGGCATAGACATACAGGATATCAAACCCGGCCTGTTCCGCCCGCACCGCAGCCTCGGCATGCCAGCGGATCAGGTCGCGGATATCGGCCTGATCCATGATCCGGGGCCGCGCCTGCGACATGAAACCGACATGGGTTGCCATCCACGGCACCCCCGAGGGCGACAGGGGGGCCATCCGGCTGGTGCGGTTCATCGCCGCCGCCCCGCCGTGCCACAGCTCCACCCCCGCCAGCGCGCCGTGTCCATGGACCGCATCGGTCATCAGCGCGTGAGATCGCACATCCGCGTCATCCCACATTGTGGCGAAGGGGAACGGGCTGTCATCCGAGCTTTGATCGACCGAACAGGCCCCGGTACAGACCACGCCCCAGCCGCCCTCGGCCTTCATGCCGCGAAAGGCGGCGCGGACATGCGGCGCGGCATTGGTCATGCCAGAGGCATGCGGCACCTGGTAGAACCGGTTCTTCGCCAGCTTTGGCCCGATTTTCAGCGGCTCGAACAAGGGGTCATAGCGCGGGTTCCGGGGCATGGCGGATCCTTGTTGAATGGTCGTATCATAAGGGCGGTGCCGTGCAGCGGTCAAGTCAGCGGGCAGTGTTCTGCACGAACGCCATGGCCAGGTGCTGCCCTGCCCCCTCCCGCCTTGCAGGGAAGGTTGGGGTGGGGGACTGTGCCAGCTCACCGCCCCCCCCCCCACCCTCTGCCCCTGCCCAGTCTGAACATGAACACGTGGGGAGGGGAGGCACCGGCGCTGTGCTGACAAATCTGTTGCCAGACCCCGCCGCTTAATTATACCGTTGTTCAACAAGCCTTGGGGGAGGCGATGGCAACCACGCGGACAGACTTTCCCTATCCGGTCAGGGTGATCGAGAATATCTTCATTCCGATGCCGGATGGCACAAGGCTGGCCGCCAAGGTCTGGCTGCCCGAAGGTGTGGGTAAAGTACCTGCGGTGCTGGAATATATCCCCTACCGCAAACGCGATGGCACCCGCACCCGTGACCAGGGGCTGCATCTGTATGTTGCCGGTCACGGCTACGGTGCCGTGCGGCTGGATATTCGCGGCACCGGCGACAGCGACGGGCTGATCGATGGGGAATATACCGAACAGGAGCAGCTGGATGGCTGCGACGCCATCGCCTGGCTGGCGGCACAGGACTGGTGCGACGGTCAGGTGGCAATGGTGGGCATCAGTTGGGGCGGGTTCAACGGCTTGCAGATCGCGGCGCGCCAGCCCCCGGCGCTGACCTGCATCATCACCGTCGGCTCCACCGATGACCGTTATGCCACCGACATCCACTGGGTCGGCGGCTGCCTGTCCAAGGACAATTTCGACTGGTCCGCCACGATGTTTGCCCACAACGACCTGCCGCCGGATCCCGCCATTGTGGGGGACCAGTGGCGGGCGATGTGGCAGGCGCGGATCGAACACAACCGGCCCTGGATCATTGAGTGGCTGCAGCATCAGCGCCGCGATGCCTATTGGCAGCAGGGCTCGGTGTGCGAGGAATTTTCGCGGTTCCGCATCCCGGTCTATGCCGTCAGCGGCTGGGCCGACAATTATTCCGAAAGCGTGCCGCGTCTGTTGGCCGGGCTGTCCGGGCCAAAACTGGGGCTGATTGGTCCCTGGGCGCATTCCTACCCCTGTGATGCGACGGTTGAACCCTCGATCGGCTGGTTGCAACAGGCGGTGCGCTGGTTTGACCATTGGATGAAGGCGCGCGACACCGGGATGATGGCTGAGCCGATGTACCGGGTCTGGATGCAGGACCCGGTGCCGCCGCAGACCTGCTACAGCGAACGCCCGGGGCGCTGGGTGGCAGAGCCGTGCTGGCCGTCGCCCCATATTCAGTGGCAGGACTGGCATCTGAATGCGGACGGATTGGGCCTTGTGCCCGGACCATCGCGCAACCATGCGATCTGTTCGCCGCTGTGGGTCGGCCTTGCCGCCGGGGAAGTCGGGCGCTATGGCGGTGATGCCGAATGGGCCACCGATCAGCGCGAAGACGATGGCGGGTCGCTGGTGTTCCGGTCGGAACCCTTGGCGGAGCCGCTGGAGATTCTTGGGGCACCGCTGGTGCATCTGCGCTTTGCATCGGACAAGCCGCAGGCGCTGGTCTGTGCGCGGCTGAATGACGTGGCACCGGATGGGCGCTCTACAAGGGTGACGGTGGGGCTGTTGAACCTGACGCACCGGGACAGCCATGAAGAACCGCAGGCGCTGGTGCCGGGGGAGGTGGCGCAGGCGGTGGTGGAGATGGACGACATCGCCCACCATTTCCCGGCAGGCCATCGCATCGCCCTGTCGCTGTCGACCAGCTATTGGCCGATTGCCTGGCCGTCACCGGAGCTGGCGACGCTGACGATTGACGGCGGTGCCAGCCGCCTCCAGCTGCCGGTGCGGCCACCGCGCCGCGAAGATGCGGCGCTGCCGCCGTTTGGCCCGCCGGAACTGGCACCGCAAACCCCGTCGACCGACCATCCGGTGGACCAGCCGCACCCCCGCCGGGTGACACGCGATCTGCTGTCTGGCCGGATGCAGGTTGATTTCCCGCGCTGGACCTATGAAACCGAAATGCCCGACATCGGCCAGACCCATCGCGGTCAGGGCCATGTGTCCTATGAGATCACCGATGGCGATCCTTTGTCGGCAAGAATGGTGACGCATTACCGGGTGGAGATCACCCGCAGCGATACCGTGGTCAGCCATGAAAGCCAGGGGTCGCTCAGCTGCGATGCCACCCATTTCATCGTCGAGATGGCACTGGATGTCGGGGAGAATGGGCAAAGTATCTTCAAGCGGTCGTGGCACGAAAGGATAAAGCGTGACATGGTGTGACAGGGCTTGGCGACGCATTGGATCGGCCGGAAAGGTGCATTTTCGCCGAAACGCCGGGCGCGAAATTTTAGGGAAAATTTCTGAATTTTCGTCGAAAATTCGTGGTGGCGGAAATGCCTGGAAACCTGGTCCGACTTCAATTTTGCCGCTTTGTGACCACCGATGCTGACCTACGCCATCAAGCGGACCCTGCTGGCGCTCTTGATCCTGCTGGTGGTGATGCTGGCGATGTTTGCGATGGTGTTTCTGGTGCCGGGTGATCCGGCCTCGATTGCGCTTGGCCCGCGCGCCACCCCTGAACTCAAGGCGCTGCTGGTCGAACGGATGGGGTTGGACAAGCCGGTTCTGGTGCAGATCTGGAACTTTCTGGCCAATGCCGCCACCGGCAATCTGGGGTTTGACGTCTGGTCAAAACGCCCGGTGCTGGAGGTGATCCTGGAGGTGTTTCCCAACACGCTGATCCTCGGGCTGGTGTCGCTGGGCTGGGCGCTGGTCGGCGGCATCGGCCTTGGCTGCATCGCCGTGGTCTGGCGCGGCACCTTTGTCGACCGGTTGCTGGGGGTGCTGTCGGTCAGCATGATTTCGGTGCCGTCGTTCGTCGTCGCCCTTTATTCCCTGCTGATCTTTGCGGTCTGGCTCGGCTGGTTGCCTGCGATTGGCGCGGGCGAGCCGGGCGACCTCGGCAGCCAGATCCGGGCGCTGATCCTGCCGTCATTCTCGATCGGCATCACCTGGGTCGGTTACCTTGCGCGGCTGGTGCGGGCCTCGATGCTGGAGGTGATGGGGGCCAACCATATCCGCACCGCCCGCGCCTACGGGCTGCCGGAACGGGTGGTGGTGCTGCGCTATGCCTTGCGGCTGGCGATCATCCCCACCATCGCCATCATCGCCGTCGGCCTTGGGTCAATCCTGTCCAGTGCGGTGTTTGTCGAAGGGGTGTTTTCGCGGCCCGGCATCGGCACTCTGATCACCAGCGCGGTGCAAAAGCGCAATTACCCGGTGGTGATGGGGACCGTGCTGTTCATGACGGCGTTTTATCTGCTGGTGGTGACAGCGGCAGACCTGCTGATTGCCAAACTGGACCCGAGGGTGCGTGATGTCCTTCGCGGCTGACCGGGGGCCGCTCAGGGCGCTGGTGGCGGACCCGATGGGGCTGATTGGTCTGGTGCTGGTGGTGGCATTTGTCGGGATGGCGCTGCTGGCACCGTGGATCGCCCCCTATGATCCGGTGAAAATCGATGTGCCGCACAAGTTTCTGGGGCCATCGCTGGCCCATTTGGCAGGCACCGACCAGTTGGGCCGCGATACATTGTCGCGCATCATCTGGGGGGCGCGGACGGCGCTGTCGATTGCACTGCTGGCCACCGGGATCGCGGGCATCGTGGGGCTGCTGCTGGGGATGGTTGCAGGCTTTGGCCCGCGCTGGCTGGATGCCGTTCTGGTGCTGATCTTCGATGCGCTGTCGTCGCTGCCGATGATCCTGTTCGCGCTGGCGGTGATCACCGTGATCGGCCCCGGTACCGGCACCCTGATCCTTGTCGTCGTGCTGATCTCGATCCCCGGTTATGCAAGGCTGATCCGGGCGCAGACCCTGGCGCTGAAAGGCGCTGATTACATTCTGGCGGAACGCACCATGGGGGCGGGGACGGCGCGGATCATCCTGTGGCATCTGATGCCGAATGTGGTCGGGCCCCTGGTCATCGTGGTCAGCATGGATATCCCGGTGGTGATCATGCTGGAGGCGGGCTTGAGCTATCTGAACCTTGGGGTGCGGCCACCCACGCCGTCCTGGGGCAATATCCTGTACGATGGCTATACCTCGCTGCGGTCGTCACCCACCATCGTGATTGCAGCGGGGGTGCCACTGGTGCTGTCAACGCTGGGCTTCACCTTTCTGGGCGAGGGCCTGCGCGACGCACTGGACCCGACGCTGCAAGTGCGGGTGCGGCGATGAGCGCGGTGGTGCTGCAGGTCGAGGGGCTGTCGGTTGCCTATCACCGGGGCAGTGGTGCACCGGTACAGGCTTTGCGCAGCGTCGATCTGGTGGCGCGCGCCGGTGAAGTGGTGGGGATCGTCGGCGAAAGCGGCTCGGGCAAATCGACGCTGGCGGCGGCGCTGATCCGGCTGTTGCCGCCAGCCGCCGAAGTCACCCATGGGGCAATCCGCTACCGTGGCACCGATCTGCTGGGGCTGTCGGCGGAAGCGATGCGGGCTGTCCGGGGGCGCGGGATTGCCGCGATCTTTCAGGACCCGATGACCACCTTTAACCCGGTGATCCCGATGGGCCGCCAATTGGTGGATTATCAGCACAATCTGCCGGGCCTGTCGCGCCACGAAAAGCGGCAAAGGGCGGCGGCGATGCTGACCCGGGTCGGTATCGCCGATGCCGCGCGTATCCTTGACCGCTTTGCGCATGAGCTTTCCGGTGGCATGCGGCAACGCGCCGCTGTCGCTGCGGCTTTGTTGATGACACCGGGGGTGCTGGTGGCCGATGAGCCGACCACAGCGTTGGATATGACGATGGAGGCGCAGGTGCTGCACCTGCTGCGCGCGCTGCGACAGGAGGTACAGGGGGCCATTCTGATGGTGACCCACAATCTGGGGGTGGTGGGGGAATTGTGTGACCGGGTCTACGTGATCTATGCCGGTCAGGTGGTGGAAGAGGCTTTGGTGGATGACATCTATCACGCACCGCGCCACCCCTACACGCGTGCCCTGATCGCCTGTGACCCCGGCAGCCTGACCGCCCTGACGCCGATGTTGCCGACCATCCCGGGCCGCCCGCCAGACCTGGCCCCACCGCCCCCCGGTTGCGCCTTTGCGCCGCGGTGTTCACAGGCAATTGCTGTCTGCCACAGTGCGCCACCGCCAAGGGTGCGGGTCTCGGCGACCCAAGCCGCCCTTTGCCACCGTGTCGTGGCATGACGGCGCTGTATGACATAGAGGACGTGCGGGTGGATATGCCGCTGGCCTCTGGACTGTCCAGTCTGCTGCCCGGAGGCGGGCCAAAGCTGAACCTGCTGGACGACATTACATTGACCATCGGCAGCGGCGAAATCGTCGGGCTGGTCGGTGAAAGCGGGTCTGGCAAAACCACGCTGGCCCGCGCCATGCTGGGGTTGACGCCGATCAGCGGCGGGCAATTGCGGTTTCGCGGGCGGGAATTGAGCTCCAACGCCAGCTTTACCACTTTGCGACGCCAGACCGCGATGATGTTTCAGGACCCGGTGGCCTCGCTCAGCCCCCGGATGAAGGTCGGCACCCTGCTGGCCGAACCCTATGCCATCCACCGAATCCCCAAAGCCGAACGCCGCAGCGCCGCCGACCTTCTGGCCCGCGTCGGCCTGTCGCCGCAGCTTGCCACCCGCTATCCCGGTGAATTGTCCGGCGGTCAGGCGCGGCGGGTGTCGATGGCGCGGGCACTGGCGCTGAACCCCTTGCTGCTGGTGGCGGATGAGCCGACGGCGGGGCTGGATGTCTCGGTGCAGGGCGAAGTGCTGAACCTTCTGACCGGGCTGCGCCGGGATCTTGGCCTCAGCCTGCTGATCATCAGCCATAACCTTGCAATGCTGCGCCATGTGTCGGAACGGATCGCCATTCTGTATCTGGGCCGACTGGTCGAAGTGGGGCCAACGGCTGCGGTGTTTGCCACCCCGCTGCACCCCTATACCGCGTCCCTGATTGCATCCGAGCCGCAACCCGACCCGCGCCGCCGCCGCGCCGATCTGGCGATCAGGGGGGAGATTCCCTCGGTGCTGAACCGCCCCGGTGGCTGTGTATTTCACAGCCGTTGCCCGCTTGTCGAACCGATCTGCCGAACCACCCCACCCGCCCTGCGCACTCTGGCGCCCGGACGCGATGTCCGCTGCCATCTGGCAGAGCCAACCCTAAATCAGGATGACTCTTGATGGAGCTGACAACCGCCCGGCGGGCCCCATCGGGCCCGCCGCAAAGCAGTAGTGCCGCCGCACCGCCTGGTCCCGAAAGGACCGGGCAGCACCTGCCCCCCCACGGGCAGGTGCTTCGCACCCGCCGGGGCAGGCACTGCCCTCCACGGTTTCTTGCGCCGAGTGTCCGGCGGCACCTTGGTCACTGAGTGCGGGGCCGATCCAGTGGATCGTCTTTTCCCGCACAACCAGATGGCAGGTTGTGGTCCGTACCGGAAGGTTGGGCCAGCCGTTTGAGCGTTCTGTGTTTCCACCAAGAGCCTTCGTGCTCTAGCAACATGAAAAAGGAGATTGCCATGAAATGGAACACCAGCCGTCGCGGCCTGCTGCAAGCCGCTGGCGCCAGCATTGCCACCCTGGCCACCGCCCCCGGTCTCGCATGGTCCGCGACAGGCGACACCCTGCGCATCCGCGTCGGTTCCGATTTTCAGGTGCTGGACCCGTTTGGCATCATTGGCGAGCTGGATGACATCATCCCGCGCTGCTGTCTGGTGACGCTGGTGCGGGTGGGTGACATGCGCGACGGCAACCCGCTGACCAACCATGCCGCCGAAAAGATCGAGTGGATCGCCCCGAACCAGATCGGCTTTACCCTGCACGAAGGGCTGGTCTGGTCTGGCGGCTATGGCCCGGTGACCACGGCGGATGTGAAGTTCTCGTTTGAACGGATCGCCGGGTCGGCAAGCGCCTGGGCCTATCAGTTCGAAAAGCTGGATCATGTCGAAGTGATCGATGACCGCAGCGGGGTGATCCATCTGACCGATGCCTTTGCCCCGTTTATGGTGATTGCCCTGCCCTATTACGGCGGCCATATCGTCTGCAAAGCGGCGGTGGAAGCGGCAGGCGGCAGCTATACCACCGAGTTTCCGGCGCAATGCGGCCCTTACCTGTTTGACAGCTGGGACCAGAACCAGAAAGTCACGCTTAAAGCCAACCCGGACTGGACCGGTGACCCCCCGGCCTTTGCCACCGTGGAATTCTACATCGTCACCGACGATCAGGCCGCGCTGCTGGCCTATGAAGCCGATGCCTTCGATTTCACCCGGTTGGCCGCCAGCACCCTGCGGTCGGTGCGCGACAGCATGCCCGAAGGCGCCACCCTGATCGAGGCACCATCAACCCGTTATGACTGGCTGACCATCAACATCAATGCCGAGCCGCTGAAGGATCTGCGGGTGCGACAGGCGATTCAATATGCCTATGACGGCGATGCGGTGCTGCAAGGCGCGTTTGATGGCTCGGTACCGCGCTCTGCCGGGGTGATCCAACCGACCTCTTCCTATGCAAGGCCGTCCAATCAGATCGCTGTGCGCGATGTTGCCAAGGCGCAGGCGCTGCTGGCAGAGGCGGGGGCCGAGGGGCTGGTGCTGAACCTGATCGCCCTGACCGACAGCACCTCGCAAACCATTGCCCAGATCATACAGGCGTCGTTGGGGGAAGCCGGGATCACGGTGGAAATTCAACCGACCGAAGATGCCGCCTATTGGGCAGCGGGCGACAAGACCCAAGGCGATGGCTACAAGTCGCTGGAACTGGCGCTGATGTCGTTTGCCGGCGGGATTGAACCGACCGAAAATCTGGTGTGGTTCCGGCCGGATCAGATCGGGGTCTACAACTGGTCGTTCTTTGACAGTGCCGAGTTCGAAGACCTGTACCAACAGGTGCAGATCGAGGCGGACCCGGTGAGGCGCACCGTGATGTTCAACCGGATGGAAGATTTGATGGAAGAATCCGGTGGCTTTGTGTTCATCTGCTTTGAACCCTATATCGCGATCCACGATACCAGCCTTGCCCCCACCATCCTTGCCGATGGCCACCCCGACCCGACCCGGTTCCGCAAGATCTGACATGGCAGACGCAGCACCCCCCGGCCCGCGCTACCGGCGCTATGCCAGCGCCGAACGGCGGGCCATGCTGATCGACGCGGGCCTTGAATGCCTGAAACGCGGCGGGATACAGGAGTTCACCATCGACAATATCTGCGCGCTGTCCGGGGCATCGCGCGGGTTGGTGACCCATCATTTCGGCTCCAAGGATGGGCTGTTGGCGGCGGTCTATGCCACCATGTATGACCGCACGCTGGCGGGGCTGGAACCGGCTGCGGCGGGGCTGCGGGCAATGGTCAAGGCGCTGGTCAGCCGCGAGATGCTGGGGCACCAAGGGTTGAATGCCTGGGCCGCGTTGTGGGGCGAAGTGGCCAACAACGAGGCGCTGCGGGATGAGCATCGCCGCCATTACGCCAGCTATCGCGCCAGCCTTGCGGCGGCGATTGCCGACCATGCCCAGTCCCGGGGCCGACCGGTCGATGCAAGTGCACTGGCGGTGACGCTGATCTCGTTGATCGACGGGCTGTGGCTGGAGCGCTGCATCGACCCCGATGCGATGAGCGAGGCGGCGGCAGAGGCGGCTTGTCTGCGGCTGCTGGAGGCGTTTCTGGGGCCGTTGGAGGGTTAGGGTGGGATGAGTCCAGGCGAAATCATTGCGATGCGCGCCCTTGGCCACCGCCATTGATTGAACTTGCCGTGGCACAGGGCAGTGCCTGTCCGCCGGGTGGGCACAGCGATGCGGGGTTTGGGTGCTTTATGGAGCAGCATCCCCGGTAGATATTCATTGCCGTGACATCGCGGAGTGCCCGCCCGTCGTGCCGTAGGCACGCCTGCGGCGTGACAGGGGCGGACGGGCACCGCCCGGCGGGCTACGCCCTTGATTCCGGGCGCAAAAGGAAGCGCGCGTAGATTTTATTCCGCCAAGACTCACCCCCACCAGGATTGCCCCTCATCGGTCGCAGGCTCCCCCCTCTCCCGCCCTTTGTGGGGGAGGGGGACGTGGACGCAGGCACCGTCGCTTGCTTTCCTGTCAAGGCCTCGCCAAACTCCCGGCAAAACAAACCGGCCCGACCAATGACCCAACCTGCAGACCTCCACACCCGCTGTCGCCGCCTGCTCGAAGAGCTGGGTCTGATCGCGGGTGGCGCAGCGATCGTGGTGCAACCGCTGACCGGGGGTGTCGCGTCTGACATCGCCATGATCGACCTTGGCTCTGGCAAACTTTGCGCCAAATTCGCGCTGCCAAAGCTGCGGGTCAAGGCGGACTGGTTCGCCCCGGTGCATCGCAATGCCGCCGAATATGCCTGGCTGGAACAGGCGGGCCGGGTGGTGCCGGACAATGTACCGCGGCTTCATGGCCGGTCGGCGCGGGAAATGGGTTTTGTGATGGAGTTTCTGGGGGGCAGCGGGATCTATCTGTGGAAAGCGGCGCTGTTGGCGGGGCATCCCCCGAAAGGCGAGGCGGCGCAGGTGGCCGATGTGCTGGGGCGGATTCACGCGGCGTCGGCGCGCCCGGAATTTGACCGAAGCCCGTTTCAGAACCGCGATGATTTCCGCGCCCTGCGGCTGGAACCCTATCTCGGCTTCACCGCCAGCCGCCATCCCGATCTGGCGTATCGGTTCGCAGCGCTGGAACTGGCGCTGTATCGGGCCGATGGCATTCTGGTGCATGGCGATGTCAGCCCGAAAAACATCCTGTTGCGGTCCGGTGGCCCGGTGCTGCTGGATGCCGAATGCGCCACCATGGGGGACGGTGCCTTTGATCTGGCGTTTTGCCTGAACCATCTGGTGCTCAAGGCGCTGCATCTGCCGCAGACCCGCATAGCGCTGCTGGCGGAGATTGCCGCCTTCTGGGCTGCCTATCGCCCACACATCCACTGGGAAGACCCGGCGGCGCTGGAGGCGCGGGTGGCGGCTTTGGTGCCGGCGCTGATGCTGGCGCGGGTCGATGGCAAATCGCCGGTGGACTATCTGGATGAGCCCCGCCGCCAGTTGGTGCGCCAGCTGGCCCGCCCGCTGATCGCCGCCCTGCCCGCTACTCTGGCGGCACTGGTTGCGGCCATTGACCAGGGGCCAAGGCCGTGACCATCAAAGCCATCCGGGGCCGCCGGGTCTGGGACTCGCGGGGCCGCCCGACAGTCGAGGCCGAGGTGACATTGGCCTCGGGTGCCGTGGGTCGTGCCATTGCCCCGGCAGGGGCGTCGCGCGGCAGCCGCGAGGCGCTGGACCTGCGCGATGGCGGCAGCCGGTTGGGCGGCAGGAATGTGGGGCGCGCGCTGGCCAATCTGAACGGGCCGATGGCGGCGGCGCTGGTCGGCAGGGATGCGGCGGATCAGGCGGGGCTGGATGCGGCGCTGCTGGCGCTGGACCCTTCGCCGCTGAAATCCTCGATGGGCGGCAATGCCATGGTGGCGCTGTCGCTGGCCTGTCTGCATGCCGGGGCCGCCGGTGCCGGGGTGGCGCTGTGGCGCCATGTGGCGGCGCTGACCGGGGCCACCCCGTCGATCCCCCTGCCGGAGATTCAGATCTTTGGCGGCGGTGCCCATGCCGGACAACGGGTCGATGTGCAGGATTTCATGGTGATGGTGCCCGGCGCCGCCAGCTTTGACGAAGCGCTGGAGGTGACCGCCGAGATTTATGCCGCCGCTGGCGATCTGATGAAAGCCAAGGGCAGGCTGGCGGGTGTGGCGGATGAAGGCGGCTGGTGGCCCGCGTTCGATCACACCGAACAGGCGCTGGACACAATGACCCGCGCCATCGAACTGGCGGGGGAAAAGCCCGGCGACCGGGTGGTGATCTCGCTGGATATCGCCGCATCGGAATTTGGCCGGGCCGGGCGCTACCGGCTGGCGCATCAGGGGCGCGATCTGGATAGTGGCCAGATGATGGACCTGCTGGCGGGCTGGATCGCCGCCTATCCGATTGCCTCGATCGAAGATCCATTGGCCGAAGATGATACCGCCGGGCTGGTGGCGTTTACTGCCCGGTTCGGCGAGCATTTGCAGATCATCGGCGATGATTGTCTGGTGAGCAATGCGGGTTTGGTGGAACATCTGGCCGGGGCCCGCGCCTGCAATGCGGCGCTGATCAAGGTCAACCAGGCCGGGACTGTCACCGAGGCTTTGGCGGCGCTGGCGGCGGCACGGCGCGCCGGGTGGCGGGCAGTGGTGTCGGCGCGGTCGGGCGAAAGCGAAGATGTGTCGATTGCCCATCTGGCGGTCGGCACCGGGGCGGGTCAGCTGAAGGTCGGGTCATTTGCCCGGTCGGAACGGCTGGCAAAGTGGAACGAGTGCCTGCGGATCGCGGAACATCCGGGTGCCGGGGGGTTTGTTGGCGGCGCACCGCTGGCGGCGACATGGTGGGGGCGCAAAGCGTTGGAAAAGCGGGGGAAGGTGTGATGGGCCGGTTGACGGGTAAAGTGGCGGTGGTGACAGCGGCAGGGCAAGGCATTGGCCGCGCCATTGCCGAACGGCTGGCGGCCGAAGGGGCAGAGGTGCATGCCAGCGACCTGAACCCCCTGCTGCTGGCGGGATTGCAGGCGGCGGCAACGGCGGCGCTGGATGCCACCGACCACGGCGCGGTGCAGGCCTATTTCGCCGCCATGGGGCAGATCGATATTCTGGTCCATGCCGTCGGCTATGTGCATCACGGCTCGATCGAGGAGTGCAGCCCGGAGGACTGGCGCAGATCAATGGCGATCACGCTGGACAGTGCCTATCACGTGCTGGGGGCCGGGGTTGGTCACATGAAAGCGGCGGGCGGGTCGATCATCACCATCGGCTCCATCGCCTCCTCGACCAGGGGCTTTGCCAAACGGGCCGCTTACGGTGCCGCCAAGGGCGGGGTGATTGCCCTGACCAAGGCGGTGGCGGCGGATTATCTGCAGAGCCGCATCCGCGCCAACTGCATCTGCCCCGGCACCGTCGACAGCCCGTCGCTGCGCGGCCGGATCGCCGATCTGGCGGTGACCATGGGCGACCCGGACAAGGCGCTGCGGTTCTTTCTGGACCGCCAACCGGCCGGTCGGTTCGGCCTGCCGGAGGAGATCGCGGGCCTCGCCGCCTTTCTCGCCTCGGACGACGGCGCCTTCATGACCGGGCAGGTGGTCAATATCGACGGCGGCATCACGATCTGACGGGGGGGAGCCGGGGCAGGAGAAAAAGGCCGGGGGGTTTCACACCCCCCGGAC
>JAYTDA010000073.1:0-13523 GCA_043736155.1 Paracoccaceae bacterium
GGACGATATCGGCTTTTACATCCTGTCCACCCGGATGATGGCCCCGGCCATCGTCGCCGTACCGATCTTCTTCCTGTTCAAGACAATGGGCCTTCTGGACAGCGTCTGGGCCTTGATGCTGATCTATGCCGCGATCAACCTGAGCCTCGTCACCTGGATCATCCGCAGCTACATGCTTGATATTCCCAAGGAACTGGAGGATGCCGCCCGGACTGACGGCGCTGGCGATCTGCGAATCCTGTGGGAGATCATCGTACCTGCCTGCCTGCCGGGCATCATCACGGCGGCAGTTATCGCCACGATCTTCGCGATCAACGAGTTTCTCTTTACCCTGCTGATCGCCTCGACCGAAAAGGCCTATACGATGTCTGTGGCGCTGGCGAACTTCACCGGCGGCTCTGACGGCGTGATCTACAATGCTATTGCCCTTGTGTCTTTCCTCGCCTTCGTGCCGATCCTGATCCTGGTGATCCTGATTCAAAAGCACCTGTCGCGCGGTCTGACGATGGGCGCCGTGAAAGGATAGTCCATGGCTGCGATCCAACTTCAGAACATCGTCAAGCGGTATGGCGCCTTTGTCGGCGTGCAGAACATGTCGCTGGACATTGACGACGAAGAGTTTCTGGTGCTGCTCGGCCCCTCGGGCTGCGGCAAGACCACCACAATGCGGATGATCGCCGGGCTGGAGGTGCCGACCGAAGGCGATATCATCATCGGCGGCGAAGTGGTGAACGAGATCGACGCCCGCGACCGCGATGTGGCGATGGTGTTTCAGGGCTATGCGCTTTACCCGAACATGACGGTCTATGAAAACATCCGCTTCCCGCTGCGGATGCGCGGCGTTCCGGCAGCCGATCAGGACCGGCTGGTGCGGCAGGCCGCCGACATGGTCGAACTGGGGGCGTTTCTGGACCGCAAGCCGGGGGCGCTGTCGGGCGGGCAGCGGCAGCGGGCGGCGCTGGCGCGGGCGGTGGTGCGCCAGCCGCAGGTGTTCCTGATGGACGAGCCGCTGTCGAATCTGGACGCGAAACTCCGCCAGTCGATGCGGGTGCAGATCAAGCACATGCAGCGACACCTCAAGGTCACCACCGTCTATGTCACCCATGACCAGATCGAGGCGATGACGCTGGCTGACCGGATCGTGATCATGAACAAGGGCGCGATCCAGCAGGTCGGCACGCCCGACCAGATCTACACCGATCCTGCCAACACCTTTGTGGCAGGCTTCATCGGCGGCCCACCGATGAACCTGATCGAAGGGACGGCGGCAGGCGGGCATTTCACCGCGCCCGGCGTCAGTGCGCCCTGTCCTGCCTATCTGTCGGGCAAGATCACGCTTGGTATCCGCCCCGAAGACTGCACTGTGGGCGGCGATCAGGTGCAAGGCATGGTTTACGGGGTCGAGCCGACGGGCGACGTGACCTATCTCAGCGTGTTGGCGGGGCCAAAGCAGATCGAGGTGAAGGCCGCCCGTGATTTCCGCTCGGACATCGACGTGCCGATCACCATTGGCTTCGACCCCGCGCGGCTCTACTTTTTCGGAGCCGACGGCGAACGGATCAGAAGCGCGGTATGACCAACCCGCGCTTTGACTGACCGAGGCAAAGCGGTGCGGGGTGATCCCTGGGCCCGGTGTCGTTGCCTCGACCTCGGACGATCAGCCTGAAGGAGCGCGGCTGTTGCTCGATACTGAATGCTTCCTGCCCCTAAAGGAAAAGGCGCGCGCGCGGGGTCGGGATTGCCGGACACCCGCAACCTTGCCCAGTTCCTGTTGGACCGGCGGCCGGGCTGCGGGATCCTGACACGCGGCGCGGATCGGGCTTTCCATCGTCTGAGCGACCGAACCGGGTTTCACCCGACCTTTCGGGGTCGGGGCGAACTGTCCGTGCGGCTGCGGCGCCTGTTTCAACAGCGGTTTTGCCACTGGCCCGATCAAGCGACCGACCGCATCAGAGGCCGTGCAGCGTGCACGGGCCACGTTGGCGCAGAATGCTATGGGGCTGAGCCGGCAGACAGGCGTCCGGGATCATGCCACGACACGGGCCTTCCTCAACGCCACTCCCGCGCGGCCGACCAACCATGCCTTGGTATCGGCGCAGTCTTGGGCTAGTGTAAAGGGGTCAACCCGAGGTCGCCCGAGGTCGCCCGTGTCCAACCATTCGCCCCTCCGCCCGGATACGATGCCGCTGCGCGAAGCATTGCGTGGCCTGCGGTTTCTGCTGCGCCGCGGTGGGGAAACCCTGGCAGAGACGATTGCCATCGAAAGCCTGCCGAAACCCACTGCCGGTCTGGCCGGTGCCGTGCTGCGCGAAGTGGGCGGAATTGCCCGCAACGTCGATGAACTGGCCTCGGGGCTGGCGAAATCGGTGTTGGGCGCGGCAGAGCAGCCCTCGGTGACGCTGGACGATCTGGCCGCAGGGCAAGACAGCGCAGCGCAGTTCGGGGCGGCAGTGTATGTGGCGTTACGGTCGGTGTTGCGGCGGCTCGGCGCGCCGGGGGTCTTTGTCAGCGAGGCTGCGGCGCGGCGGGCGTGGGAACTGGACACCGGGACGGATGCCGCGACGCTGACGGTCAACCTGCTGGAGGCCCGCGTGGTGCGCGGCGCCACGGCGCAAGAGGCGGCGCGGGTGCCCGGCTCGGCGCTTGAACCCTTGGCGATCTTTGCCGTTCTTTTGTGGCTGCAATCCACCCGGTCGGACGCGGAAAACGAAGAGGCGCTGCACGCGGCAACCGATCTGGCCGTGGCGCTGGCCCCCGAAGTCGCCCGCGCCTGCGCCGACCGCGACACCCGCCGCATCGCGGCGCTTTATGCCCGCTACGCCGCCCATGTCTGACATTCCCCGGCACCCCGAAGCGATTCCCGCCAGCAACGAACCGCTGCGCATCGCAGTGCGTCGCCTGCGCTGGTTCAAACAGGCCTTTCACCGCCACGCCGAGGCCTACGGGCGCGACCTCGGCTGCGCCTTCGAGGTGAACGAGGCGAAACTCGCCTCGGTCTTCGTGCGCTGGCTCGAAGCGATCGAGCGCCAGAAACCCGCCGACAAAAGCCAGCGCCGCGCGTTTTTCGAATTCGCCGCGGCCTTGATGCTGCGCGAACTGGTGGCGGATATCCCGGTGCGCGCCATTGGCCCTGCCACCCTTGCCGGGCCGGAGTCCGCCGCCGCGTTCTGGCCCGAAGGCTACTGCTGCACCATGTTCTGCGTGTCGGTCCACGCCGCAGCGATGGCACAGGAATTCCACGCAGCGACCGAAGTCGATCCTGCAGTCGACGATCTGCGCCATTGGTGGTCGTTTCGGGAAAACTCCCGCGAGGATGCCGGATTTTCTGCCGGTTTCCTGCAGTTGATCCTTGGCAACCAGCCCAATTGGGTGATGCCGGATGTCTTTCGTGCCCGCCTGGTGCAGGAAACGCTTTGACCCGGTGGCCTGTCTTGCATCCGGGCCCTTGCATTCGGGCTCGTGCGTCCGGCTTTTTTCGGGATCGTAGGGCAGGCAGACATTTGGCCCGGGTCCAGACAAGGTCCGTCAGCCCGCCAACCCGGTTGCCGGAAAGCGCCCGACATCACCTGGTCGATGGAGGTGATGGCCGACCGGCGCAGTGACGACTGTCAGTTCCGCTTGCTCAACCTGCCGGACGCCTTCAACCGCAAGAGGCCCTGCACCAACGACCGTCTGAACATTGGCATCGGCGGCATCACATCCGCACAGAAACTGCACTTGGCCGCACAAGCACCACGACTGCACCCCGGGAAGAATGGGAGTTACCTATCAGTCACCATTCTGGATCAATGATGCGGCGAAAACCAGATCCTGCATGCCACATCGGTCAGTTTGGCGAAAGTGGACGCAGCCGCTGTCCCGCCGACGGGGAGGCGGGGGCTTGGTCCAGCAAACCGATGCGGCAGCCTTTGCCGCCAATGGCAGCGCCGGCCTATTTCGGGCCGATCATCATCACCATCTGGCGGCCTTCGAGCCGGGGCATCGACTCGATCTTGCCCACTTCGGCCACATCATCGGCAACCCGGTTCAACAGTTCGGCCCCCAGTTGCTGGTGCGCCATTTCGCGGCCACGAAAGCGCAGGGTGATCTTGACCTTGTCGCCGCCTTCCAGAAACTTGAACACCGAGCGCATTTTGACGTCATAATCATGGGTATCGGTGCCGGGGCGGAACTTGATTTCCTTGATTTCGATGATGTGCTGTTTCTTGCGGGCTTCTGCCTCGCGCTTCTGGGTCTCGTACTTGTATTTGCCGAAATCCATGATCTTGCACACCGGCGGTTCGGCATTCGGCGAGATTTCCACCAGATCCAGCCCGGCCTGTTCGGCCATCACCAGTGCCTGCGCCGGGGTAACAACACCGACATTCTCACCCTCGGCACCAATCAGCCGGATTTCGGGGGAACGGATACGGTCGTTGATACGAGGGCCGGTTTCGCGCTGAGGCGGGGCATTGTGCGGGCGACGGGCTATGGTGGTGATCCTTGTGATGTTGCAACCTGGCGTAAAATAGAGAGTTGGGCCGGTTACTTCAACCGCTTAATCCCGGTTCGGCGCTTTATCCGCTGCTGCGGTGCGGCGCTAACCTTTTCTTTCGGTGCATTAGATGCCATATGGACCGCATGAGGGTGAAACCCTTGCAACGTGGGGATATGATATGAACAAGAATCTGATCATCGCCGTGGTCGTGCTGGTTCTGGCCGGTGGCGGCTATTACCAGTTCGTCTCAAAGCCGGCCAAGGAAGCCGCAGCCGCCGTTCAGGCCGAGGCTGACGCCGCCGCCAAAGCCACAGAAGAGGCCGCCGCAGCCGCCGCAGCCGCAGCAAAGGCCGCCGAAGAGGCCGCCGCCAAAGCCGCCGCAGACACCGCCGCCGCTGCAACCGATGCAACCGCCGCCGCCACCACGATGCTGGATGATCTGCTGAAGCCGGAAAACTTTGATCTGGCCAAGATCACCGCCGCCATCGACGCGTCGTCGCTGGATGATGCCACCAAAACCACGCTGAAAGCGGCGGTCACCAGCGCCAAGGATACCCCGGCGCTGTTGCCGGCGGTGCTGGAGCAGGTGAAAGCCGCACTCAGCAAATAAGGCCCAGAACAAGACGCCGCACTGGCATGCTGTGCGGCGTCCAGCTATTGCAGAGGATCGACAGCAGGCACCGGCCGCCCGCCGCCCGGCAGTGGGTCAGCCGACAAAGGCCTTTTCCACAACATATTCCAGCGGTTCCGAATTGGCGCCTTCGTGCAGGCCGAATTTCTCCAGCACGGCTTTGACATCATGGTTGAACGCCAGTGAGCCGCAGACCATGGCGCGATCATCTTCGGCGTCGAGACCGGGAATGTCCAGATCGGCAAAAACCTTGCCCGACAACAGGTTGTCGGTGATTCTTCCCATATGGGGTGAAGGTTCGCGGGTGGTGGTCGGGTAATACAGCAGCTTGCCTTCGACCATGTCACCAATTAGCGGATCGCCCTGCAACCCCTCGACCAGTTCCCGCCCGTAGGCCAGTTCCGCCACGTCGCGGCAGGTGTGCATCATCACCACCTGGTCGTATTTGTCATAAGTATCGGGGTCGCGCATCAGGCTGGCAAATGGCGCAATGCCGGTGCCGGTGGCCAGAAAGAACACCCGGCGGCCCGGCAACAGCGCATCATGCACCAGGGTTCCGACCGGTTTCGGCCGCAGGATGATCTGATCACCGGGCTGGATATGCTGCAACCGCGAGGTCAGCGGGCCATCCGGCACCTTGATCGAATAGAACTCCAGTTCCTCATCCCACGACGGTGATGCAATCGAATAGGCCCGCAGCAGCGGTTTGCCGGTTTCACCCATCAGACCGATCATCACGAACTCGCCGGAGCGGAACCGCAGCGATTTTGGCCGGGTTACCCGGAATGAAAACAGCCGGTCGGTCCAATGCCGCACCGAAGTCACGGTTTGTGCATCGGACAGGGTTCTTACCGGGGGGATGGCGGTCGTCACGGGTGATTGGTCATTCATCTGGGGTCTGCCGGGGTTCTAGGCTTCATTCAGCCGCAAGGGAAGTGGATGGCGCTGCAGCGCGGGCGCGCAGGCGCGACTGGTAATCATGGGCCTGCCAGTCGGCGCGAAAGGCCCATTGATCGGCGGGTTGCCGGGCGGCGAGGTCGGCCGGGATCTCCACTGCGTCGAACCCGGCACGGCGCGCCATGGCGTACTGATCGGCAATCACCGGCCCTTTGGCATGCAGCCGACCCTTGTAGCCCGCCAGCCGCAACCGGCGCGCCAACGTGAAACCCCGGCCATCGTTGAAGGCGGGAAACGCCACGCGGATCAGCGCCACCCGGTCCAGATGTGGCAGCACATCGGCCAAGGCGGCGGTTTGCGGCAGGTCCAGTGTCAGCCCGGAACCGTTACTGCCCGCCAGCGTCTCGGGGGTCACGCTATCCAGCGTCAGGCTGGCGGGGGTAAAGCCATGGTCGGTGACGATCACGCTCATGCTGCATTCTCCTGAGGGGCGGACAGGGGGATGCGTGCCGCCTGGCCGTTGATGAAATGGATGCCGCATTCGGTCTTGGCCTGGCCACGCCAGCGCCCCGAACGCGGGTCTTCGCCTGCGGCAACCGGCGAGGTGCAGGGGGCACAGCCGATCGACGGGTAGCCCCTGGCCACCAGCGGGTGACGGGGCAGGCGGTTGTTGATCATGTAATCGGCGATATCCTCGCGGCCCCAATGGGCCAGCGGGTTGACTTTGATCCGCAGATCGCCGTCGGCCTCAAAGAAATCAAGTGCTGCGCGGGTTGCACCCTGGAACCGTTTGCGCCCGGTGATCCAGGCGCCGTAAGGGGCCAAAGCCCGCTCCAGCGGTTCGGTCTTGCGGATCGCACAGCAGGCGTCGGTGTTGAAAAGATGCAGCGTGTTGTCGGGGTCTTCAAACGCCAGGGTTTTCGGGTTGGCCTTGACGGTGATGATGTTGGAAAGCCCCAGCTTGTCCGCCACCTCGGCCTGATAGGCCAGGGTTTCGGCAAACAGCATCTCGGTGTCGATGAACAGCACCGGGGTGTTGCGATCAACGATGGAGACCATGTGCAGCAGCACCACCGATTCCGCACCGAACGACGAGACCAGCGCGATCTTGCCAACCTGCGGGTCATGCAAAGCCCGGTCCAGCACCGCTGTTGCCGCATGGTGGCGGTAGCGTTGGTTCAACTGTTCAACCCGATAGGAAACCGGCGCGTCAAGCGGCATCGCGCGATCCTTCCACGGGGTAAAGTGCCGCCTTGAACGGGGCTTGCCCCAGACGGCGGTAGGTCTGCAGGAAAGTCTCTGCCGGACTTTGGCGGATATCGAGATAGGTGGCGATCAGCCGCTCGATGGCGGGCAGCAAATCCTCGCCCGAAAAGCCGGGGCCGGTGCGTTCGCCGATGGCCGCGGTTTCGGTGCCGTCGCCGCCAAGGGTGATCTGGTAGTTTTCCACCCCGGCCCGGTCCAGCCCCAGAATGCCGATATGACCGACATGATGGTGGCCACAGGCGTTGATGCAGCCGGAGATCTTGATCTTCAGCGGGCCGATGTCATGTTCCAGCTGCAATTCCTGAAACCGCAGCGCAATCTCCTGCGCCACCGGGATCGAACGGGCGGTGGCAAGGGCGCAATAATCCATGCCGGGGCAGACGATCATATCGGAAATCAGCCCAATATTGGCAGTCGCCAGTCCGGCCTGATGCAGGGCGGCATGGACCATCGGCAGGTCCGAGCGGTGGACATGCGGCAGGATCACATTCTGCTCATGGCTGATGCGCAGTTCGGCATGGCCATAGCGTTCGGCAAGGTCCGCCATCACCCGCATCTGGGAAGCCGAGGCATCGCCGGGGGTCTCGCCATGCGCCTTCAGGCTGATCGACACGATGGCATAGTCGGGGTTCTTGTGCGCCGCGAGGTTGGTATCGGCCCAGGACCGAAAGGTGCTGTCGGAATTGTAAAAGGCACCGTAAGTTTCGGTGGAGCGCTGCTTGTAGACGGGCGGGGCAAAGACCGCCTCGATCTCTGCCAGCAACGCCATGTCGGCACCGCCAAAGGCGGGGCGGAGTTCGGCAAAGCGTTCCTCGATCATCGCGGTAATCTCCGCGACCCCGGTTTCAAACACGGTGATCTTGATGCGCGCCTTGTATTTGTTATCGCGCCGGCCCAGCATGTTATAGACGCTCAGCACCGCTTCGACATAGGGCAGCAGGTCGGCCTTGGGCAAAAAGGCGCGGACAGTGTGGCCGATCATCGGGGTGCGGCCAAGGCCACCGCCGACGATCACCTCGAACCCCGGCTCACCCGCCTCGTTGCGCACCATCCGCAGGCCGATGTCGTGCGCCTTGGTCACGGCGCGGTCGTTCGGCGAACCGGTGATGGCGATCTTGAACTTGCGCGGCAGGAACTGGAATTCGGGGTGGTCGGTGGACCATTGCCGCAGCAGTTCGGCGACCGGGCGCGGGTCTTCGATCTCATCAGCCGCAGCACCGGCGAAATGGTCGGCGGTGACGTTGCGCACGCAGTTGCCCGAGGTCTGGATCGCATGCATTTCCACATCGGCCAGCGCGCCGAGGATCGCAGGCACGTCTTTCAGCAGCGGCCAGTTGAACTGGATGTTCTGCCGGGTGGTGAAATGGCCATAACCCTTGTCCCATGTCTCGGCGATAAGGGCCAGTTGGCGCATCTGGTGCGGGTTGATCGTGCCATAGGGGATCGCTACCCGCAGCATGTAGGCGTGCAGTTGCAGATAAAGGCCGTTCATCAGGCGCAGCGGGCGAAATTCATCCTCGGTCAGCGCACCGTCAATCCGGCGCTGCACCTGCTGGCTGAACTGGTCCACCCGGGAGCGGACAAAGGCCTCGTCGAAGTCGGAATAGGAATACATGGGCGGCTCTTGGTTCGGGAGAGTCGGGGCATACCCCGACCTACGGGTGGAGGTGTAGGTCGGGGCCTGCCCCGACTCTGGTTCAGACGTTCTCGGCCTGTTTGCCGTGCTTGTAGTTGGAGGGGCCACGGGTGCGGAACGCCTCGCGGAAATGGATGGGTTCAGGGCCGTTTGGCCCGGCTTTGGCATCGGCGAGATAAACGCCGACCACGATGTCTTTCTGCCGTGCGGCAAACAGTTCGCGGATGGTGCCATGCGCCTCATCCTCGATCAGTTCGGCCTCATGGTGATGACGGGTCCAGCGGTCATCGGCGGTCAGGTACACCGCGTCACCGAGCAGCAGGTCATTGGCGGTGACGACTTTGGCGGTAAAGGCGCGGCTCATCGGGTGGCCTCCTTCAGGGTTGGCATGGTTTGCGTGGCGGCGCGCGGGGCAAGGCCATACAGCAGCACCACCGGCCCGGTCAGACCGGCGGCGGCATCGGGAAGGCCCAGCAGGGTGGTGGCGATGGTGCGCTGATCCGGGCGCGAGACATTTTCCACCAGCGTCACCGGGGTATCGGCGGCGGCCCCGTGCATCAACAGGCGGCCTTGCAGAAACCGCGCGGCGCGTTTGGCCATGTAGACCGCCGCCACTTCACCGGGGCGGGCCAGCGCTTTCCAGTCCTGTTCGGCGAAGCCGTCGACATCATGCCCGGTCAGGAACCGCACCGAGGCATTGCGGCCCCGGCTGGTCAGGCTTTGGCCGAGGGAGGCTGCGGCGGCGGTGGCTGCGGTGATGCCGGGCACGATGGAATAGCCGATGCCGGCGGCTTCCAGCGCCGCGATCTCTTCCTCCAGCCGGCCGAACATTCCGGCATCGCCGGATTTCAGCCGCACGACATGCTGGCCTTGGGCGGCATGGTGGGTCAACAGGTCATTGATGGTCGATTGATCCGTCGAGGGGCCAAAGCCCTCCTTGCCGACATCCAGAATCACTGCCTCGCGCCGCGCCAGTTCCAGAATGGGTGCTGCGATCAGGCGGTCATGGATCACCACATCGGCAGCGTCCAGCGCCTTGCGGGCGCGCAGGGTAAGAAGTTCGGGATCCCCCGGGCCTGCACCGACAAAGGTCACATGACCGGGCGCAGAACTCGCCGCCAGATGCTGGTCCAGCAGGTTCTGCAGCGCCAGGATCAGGGCGGTTTCACCATTTGTTGCCATGGCGCGCGGGCCGGTTTCGCCAAAATAGTCGGCCCAGAAGGCACGGCGGCGCAAACCGCGGGGCAGGGCCTCGGCTTTGGCGCGGAACGCTTTGGCAAGGCGGGCAAGGGTGCCGAGCACCGGCGACAGCCGCGCCTCGATATCGGCCTTGATCACCCGGGCCAGCACCGGGGCACTGCCTTCGGTGCCGATCGCCACCACCAAAGGGTCGCGGTCGATGATGGCGGGGGTCAGGAACTGGCTGTCGGCCAGATTGTCGACAATATTGACCAAAGCCCCTTCGGCGCGGGCGATCGCGGCGGTACGGGCATCCTCGGCGGCGTTTTCAGTGGCGGCATAGACCAGCGCTGCACCGGTAGCGTCCCCGGCCTGAAACGCGCGGCGGATCAGGGTAAGTTTGCCGGAGGCAGCAAAGGCTTCGATCTCGGGCAGGGCTTCCAGCGCAAAAACCGTGATGTGGCCGGTGGTTTTCAACAGCAGACGCAGTTTGGCAACGGCGGCATCGCCCCCACCCGCCACCTGCAACCGGCGGTTTTCAACATCCAGAAAGATCGGAAAGTGGTGCATGCTGGGTCCATATGCCGGAATGGCGGCTATTTCTCCACCAATATAGGACATTTTCCCGGTTTGGGGCTAGTAGCCCTTGCTGATAAGGATGATTGTTCTGTAATGCTGGCTGCGCAGAACCTGTGTTCTGCAAAGCGGGGAAAAAGCGAATGGCCTTCCGGCTGGATGAGATGGATCGGAAAATTCTTGGCGAGTTGCAGGAAGATGCCAGCCAGTCGCTGGATGAAATTGCCCGAAAAGTCGGCTCCAGCAAGACCCCGGTGTGGAACCGCATCCGCAAGTTGCGCGATGCCGGGGTGGTGCTGCGCCAGACCGCGGTGCTGGATCCGGAAGCGCTGGGGCTGGAAGCCTGTTTCTTTGTGCTGATCCGGACATCGGAGCACGAGGCCGAGTGGCAGAAGAAATTCCTGAAGGTGCTGCAGGAGCGCCCCGAAGTGATGGAGGCGCACCGGCTGGCCGGCGACATCGACTATATCCTGAAAGTGCGGGTCGCCAATGCCCGGGCCTATGACACGTTTTATCAGGCGCTGATTTCGGAAGTGCGGATCTATAACGTGACGGCACTGCTGAGCATGGAAGAGATCAAGTCGACGACGATGCTGCCATTGTAAAGGCCCGGCGTCCGGTTGGAACCGGGGCGAAGGGCTCCCGCCCGTCGTCGCGGCAAGGGCCGCTCCTCCCGTTGGGCCCGGCGCCGCTGCGCGGCGTGAAGGGAAAAGGGAGGATGCTGGGGAGGCGTTTGACGGGCAAAGCTGCCCTTCAAAGCGCCAGTGCAAGGGTCTGGGCGAGTCGCGCCCGCCTCAAGGACGGCTGCGCCGCCGCCTTTGGCGGTCGCGCGAGGCGCGATCCTTGACCCGGGCCCGACTCACCCGGGAAAGGAGAGCGGGAGCCGTCAGTCCGCTTTTAGCCAAAGGTGGTCGAGGCCGTGAAAATGGTAGATGTCGCGGTAGGTGGGCGGCTCTGCCAGTCGCAGGCGGGGCAGGCGGGCAAACAGGATCGGCAGCGCCACCTGCAGTTCCAGCCGGGCCAGTGGCGCACCGACGCAGAAATGCAGGCCGGCACCGAAGGCCAGATGCGGCTTTTTTACCGGCCGGGCCGGGTTGAACCGGTGCGGGTCATCAAAACTGTCGGGGTCGCGCCCGGCGGCGGCAAGCAGACAGCCGACCTGGTCACCGGGCTGAAAGCGGTGACCCATCACCGCGACCGGCTCGTAGGCGTAGCGGGTAAAGAGATGCAGCGGCGGGTCGTGGCGCAGAATCTCTTCAACGGTTTCTGCCACCGCATCGGGCATCAGCCATGCCGGGTCAGCGCCGCTTTGCAACAGCGCCTTGACGCCGTTGCCGATGGTGTGAACCGTGGCTTCATGCCCGGCATTCAACAAGAGGATGCAGGTGGCAATCAATTCATCGGTCGACAGCTTTTCCCCGGCTTCTTCGGCGGCGATCAGATGGGTAATCAAGTCATCGGCGGGGGCGGCGCGGCGGCGGGCGATGTAATGGTGCAGGAAATCGGTGAAGGCGAGGGTAGCCGCCACGGCGCGGTCTTCGACGGCGCGGCTGCGGCCCCGGACATACATCTGCACCATGGAGTTGGACCATGTCAGCAGGTCGGGGGCCATCTCTTCCGGCACCCCCAGCAACCGGGCGATGATGATCACCGGCAGCTTTTGCGCGAAATGCGGCAAGAGGTCGAATGGACCGCGGGGCAGGGCATCGATCAGCTGATGGCTGAGCGCCGCAATCTCCGGGGCCAGTGCCTGGATCCGCCGCGAGGTAAAGGCGCGCAGCACCAGACCGCGCAGCCGGGTGTGGCTAGGCGGTTCCAGTTCCAGCATCGAATGGGCTTCGACCTTGTAGAACGGCTGCAGATGGTCGGGCACCGGGGTGACGCGGGAGGCAGGGGTTTCGCGGCCAAAGCGGCGGTCGCGCAGGATCATCGAATTGGCGGCATGGGACGTGGCGACTGGCAGGTCATAGTCTTGCCAGTAGACGATCGGGCCAAGGCTGCGGGCGCGGTCGTAGAACGGATAGGGGTTCTGCACGAAGCCCGGGTCATTCGGCGACTGGCGGATGGTCTGCATTTCAGGCAGCGGACAGGGCCGCGATGATGGCACCGAAATCAGCGGCTTTCAGCGATGCCCCGCCGACCAGCGCGCCGTCGACATTGGCGACGGCGAAGATTTCGGCGGCATTCGAAGGTTTGACCGATCCGCCGTACAGCAGGCGGAAGTCCTCAGCTGCGGCACCGAACCGGGCAATCAGGCGGGCGCGCAGGTCATCATGCACTTCGGCGATTTCGGCCAGGGTCGGGGTGCGGCCGGTGCCGATGGCCCAGACCGGTTCATAGGCGACGACGGTGTTGGCGGGTGTGGCGGTATCGGGGACTGACCCGGCCAGTTGCGCGCCTACCACGGCGAGGGTCCGGCCGGCATCGCGGTCGGCCCCGGTTTCACCGACGCAGATCACCGCGATCAGGCCTGCGGCGTGGGCGGCGGCGGCCTTGGCACGGACCAGAGCATCGCTTTCAGCGTGGTCGGCGCGGCGTTCGGAATGGCCGAGGATCACGTAGGCAGCCCCGGCATCGCGCAGCATTGCCGCGGAAATGTCGCCGGTATGGGCACCGGCGGGGTTCGGGTGGCAATCCTGGCCGCCGATCCGGAACGGCGCTTTGGCCTGACCAATCCGGCAGGCCAGTTGCGCCAGCAGTGTGGCGGGCGGGCAGATCAGCACCTGACAGGCGGGTGCGGGGTGGGCGGCAGCGAGGGCGTCGATCTCGGCCAGCGATGCCGCAAGGCCGTTCATTTTCCAGTTTCCGGCAGCAAGTTTGGCCCGCATCGATGCTCTCCCGTTGAATGGGGCAGATATGGA
>JAYTDA010000074.1:0-3750 GCA_043736155.1 Paracoccaceae bacterium
CGCAACACTGCGAAAACTCATCTCCCTCGCCAACACTCTCGTCACCGAAAACAGGCTTTGGACACTAGAAAAACCTTGACCCCAATACTGATGGCTACGCACCGGAGTCTGGCACCAGTCTGGTCCGGCCATTGTCGCCCAGCAGCCAGACATCGCGGCCCTCGAACACCGCCACGCTCAGCGGGCCGCCATAGGCAGCACCAGAGTCCAGGTTGACCCGGTTGCCCATATGGGCCGGGGCATCCAATGCGGTGTGGCCATGCACCACCAGCACACCATGATCGCGCCGGTCTTCCAGAAACGGCGATCTGATCCAGACCAGATCATCTTCGGTCTGGTCATGCAGATCGACACCGGGGCGGATACCGGCATGGACAAACAGCACCTGCCCCCGCAACACGCAGATCGGGCGGGTCAGCAGAAACTGGCGGTGCCCGGGCGGGACAGCGGCAAGGGCTTCGGCGTGAACCGAGGCCACGGGGCGGTCACCGGCATGGGCAACACCGTAAGAGGCCAGCGTCGCCGACCCTCCCAGCCTTGGATGCAGCCATGCCAGGTCATGCCGCAACCCGGCATCATGGTACCGGATATCTTGCAGGAACCCGACAAACATCCGGTCGTGATTGCCTTTGATCACCTGCCACGGCTGCCCCGCAGCGATCCCCGCCACCAGCAGATCAATCACGCCCCGGCTGTCCGGCCCGCGGTCGACCAGATCGCCCAGATGGATCACCGGTGCGGCAGCATCCCCGGTCTGTGCCCGATCTGCGGCAATCAGGTCATGGGCACGCTGCAACAGCCCGAACTGGCCATGAATGTCGCCAATCGCATAGCTGCGCACTGGCTGCTTCCGGTCTGCCCCGCTGCCGATCAGTGCGCTGCGGCCCCGGGAGCAGGGCAGTAGCCGCCCAGCGTCGACAGTTCACAGGCCCCCTGGAACATCATGGCCAAAGCCACATACAGAATGATGACCAAGCCTACATAGGCGATCCAGTGGTAGCGGTGCAACAGACGGGCAATCACCGTCGCCGCCAGCCCCATCAGCGCAATCGACAAGGCCAGACCGATAATCAGCACGGTCGGATGATCGCGGGCAGCTCCTGCCACCGCCAGCACATTGTCCAGTGACATCGACACATCGGCGATCAGGATCTGCCACGCCGCCTGCCGGAAGGTTTTGACCGGGGCACCGCCCGCCACAGTGCCATCGGCATTCAGGTCGCGGTTCGCCAGCGCCTCATCCGCGATCTGGTCCAGCTTGCCATGGCCGACCCGCAGTTCGCGCCACATTTTCCAGC
The DNA here is from genome assembly GCA_043736155.1 of Paracoccaceae bacterium. GTDB lineage: Bacteria > Pseudomonadota > Alphaproteobacteria > Rhodobacterales > Rhodobacteraceae > JANNRR01. The sequence continues at coordinate 1,299 of JAYTDA010000074.1, forward strand.
AGACCCACAGCAGCAGAATGCCCCCTGCCAGCAACAGGCCGGTCAGGGCCAGCAACTGAGTGGTCATCAGGGCAAAGATGATCCGCATTACGGTAGCGGCGATGATGCCGACCAGAATCGCCTTGGCACGCTGTTCCTTGGGCAATCCTGCCGCAGCAAGTCCGATCACCACGGCATTGTCACCTGCCAGAACCAGATCAATCCCGATGACCTGCATCAGCGCTGCAAATCCAGCGGCGGTAAAAATCTCCATGGTCCATCCTGAGTTCGGTTCTGCGGTTGGCGTTACCTATTCAGCGCTGCCCGCCTTTTCAACCGCAAATGTCGGGATAGCAGCCGCCTAATGCCTGTCCGACAAAGTTCCTGCCCCAGACCTGATCCGGGTTGGCGACCGGTTTTGACGCAAGACAGGCGAAAATCAACGGGCTGGAGTTTGTCTGGCGCTGCTATCCGCGTCGGACAGACTCTGGCGGCACGGTTTACCGGGTCAGGCGTCCAGTTCCCGGTATCCTGCCGCCGCAGCCCCGGCATCCCAGGCGGCAATCGGGGCAAAATCATCCTCGGTGCGGGGCACAATGCGGTGGATGCCGATGGCATCGCGCTGACCAGCACTCAACGCCGCCAGGGCACCGGCGAAGGCCTCAAACAGCGCCGGTGCCGGGCCGTCCCGTGCCGTGATCAGCGGCAAGCCGGGGGTCGGGTCGCTGCTGGTCAGCACCGCCAGTAGCGCCGCCTGTGGCAGGTGGCGTTCCGCCAGCCGCCAGGTCGCGGCATCGATTGCGGCAATGTCGGCCCTCCCCTCTGCCACCGCACCGATCGAGGCGAAATGGCCGCCGGTCCGCAAGCTCTGGCCAAAGAACCGGCCCTGCCGGAGCAGCGGCAGAACCAGATGCCGCATCGCCCCCGCCCCTGATTGCGAGTCGGGCGAACTGTAGGCACAGCAGAGCCCGCGATAGTCTGCCAGCACCGCAGACCCGCGGTCCAGATCGGAGCGCCGCACCACGATCCGGCTGCAATAGTGACCCGGGGCAATGCCGGGCAACCCGTGATCCACCGCCCCGACCAGCCGCACCTTGCCGCGCAGACGCCGCACAAACGGCAAACCGCAGGTTTGCGACAGCAGCAGATCCGGGCGGACCCAGCCCTGATCCGGCGCACCATCGCGGCACAGCCCCTCGGGTGCCGCGATCCCTGCCGTGCGCAGCCGATCCCGGATACCCCGCCACAGCGCATCGGTTTCGCCCCGGACAGCGGCACAGTCGTACATCGGCAAAGCAGCATACATCGGTGCAATCTCCATGCGCGCGCCCCCACATTCTGTCGGCAGTTTCTATCAACAATTTGCCCTGCGGTTAAGCCCGGCTTTACCCCCGCAGTCTATGCCGATCCCAGCGACAGATCGGGACATGCCATGGCCAATCCACAGAATGCAGCGCCGATCATCATCAAGCGCAAAAAGGTGATAAGCGGCGGTGGTCACCATGGTGGCGCGTGGAAAGTGGCCTATGCCGACTTTGTCACCGCAATGATGGCGTTCTTCATGCTGATGTGGCTGTTGAACGCCACCACCGAAAAGCAGCGCAAGGGTCTTGCCGATTATTTCAGCCCCTCGATCCCGGTCAACCGCATCTCTGGCGGCGGCGAAGGCGCGTTTGGCGGCAATTCGGTGTTTTCCGAGGATTCGCAAGCGCAGAACGGCACCGGCGCCACCAATGCCAACCCGGCGGAGGGGCGACAGGCCAATGGCCAGACCGGTGTCGATCAAAGCGAGGAAAGCCAGTCGCAGGCCCAGGCCGAAACCATGGAGGATATCGCCGCAACCCTGCAGGGCAAGGGCGGCGAAAGCCCGACGATGGCGCGGCTGATGAAACATGTGGTGACCCGGGTGACGGATGAAGGGTTGATCGTCGAGATCTTCGACCTGCCCGGCGAGCCGCTGTTCGAAGAGGGGTCAGAGGTGCCGATGCCGGTCTTGTCGGACATTTCGGTGATGCTGGCCGATGTCTTTGGCCTGGTTACCAACGGCATCGCCATTCAGGGCCACGTCCGCAGCTATCCGATCGTGCTGCTGAAAACCCCGATCTGGGATCTGTCCACCAACCGGGCCCTGGTGATGCGATCGATGCTGCAAGCAGCACAGGTTCCGACCGAACGGTTTCAACGGGTGGCCGGCATGGCAGACCGCAACCCGACAGTGCGCAACCCGATGGCCGGGCGCAACAATCGGATCGAGCTGATCCTGTTGCGGACGGATCGCTGATAGGCAACCCCGCGATACCCGGCAGAGCGCTTCTGCGTTGAGGACAGTGGGGGTTTTGCACCCCCACACCCCCGCAGAGTATCTTGTCGAAAAACAAGCTACGACACAGGGTTATGCCAACGAACCTTACAGCCGACCTGCCGCGACTTTCATGGGACGCTGAGGAAAGCAAACGAATGTTGGGTGTCGTGC
>JAYTDA010000075.1:0-41801 GCA_043736155.1 Paracoccaceae bacterium
TGCCAATCGTTTCGGTGATGGTGCCGCTGTTCAAGGAAGGCGACATCGCCGCCCGGCTGGTCGGGCGTCTCGGCCGCCTCACCTATCCGCGCGAACTGCTCGACATCCTGCTGGTCGTCGAAGAGGAGGATTGCCTGACGCGCGCGGCGCTGGCCGGCGTCCGCCTGCCCCGCTGGATGCGGCAGGTGATCGTCCCCAAGGGGCCACTGAAAACCAAACCCCGCGCCCTGAACTTTGCCCTGAACTTCTGTCGCGGCAGCATCATCGGCATCTATGACGCCGAAGATGCGCCCGAACCCGATCAGATCCACCGCATCGTGCGCCGCTTTCACGACCGCGGCCCCGAGGTGGCCTGCCTGCAAGGGGTGCTCGATTTCTACAACCCGCGCCGCAATTGGTTGTCACGCTGCTTTACGGTGGAATATGCCGCGTGGTTCCGGGTGGTGCTGCCCGGTCTTGCCCGGCTTGGTCTGGTGATCCCGCTCGGTGGCACCACCCTGTTCTTCCGCCGGCCCGCGCTCGAAGCACTCGGCGGCTGGGATGCCCATAACGTCACCGAAGACGCCGATCTGGGGGTGCGTCTGGCCCGTCGCGGCTACCGCGCCGAACTCTTGGATACGGTCACCGAGGAGGAGGCGAACTGCCGCGCCTGGCCTTGGGTCAAACAGCGGTCGCGCTGGATCAAGGGCTACATGATGACCTATACCGTCCACATGCGCGACCCCGGCCTGTTGTGGCGGCAGTTGGGGCCGTGGAAATTCATCGGGGTCCAGGCGCTGTTTCTCGGCACCCTGTCGCAGTTTCTGCTGGCGCCGGTGATCTGGTCATTCTGGCTGATCACCCTGGGCTTTGGTCATCCGGTGGAACACCTGCTGCCCGGTTGGGCATTGCTGAGCATCGCCCTGATCTTTGCCGCCGCCGAAGCGATCAACATGACCACCGGATTCATCGGGGCAAAGCTGGCGGGAAAGCGTTACCTGTGGCCCTGGGTGCCGACCTTGCTGGTCTACTACCCGCTGGGAACCCTGGCGGCCTACAAGGCGGCGTGGGAATTGATCACCCAGCCGTTTTACTGGGACAAGACGGCGCATGGCCATTCCGCCACCGGCACCGACCCGTCAGAGGACAAAGACGGGGAACCGGCGATTGCCTGACGCCACAGAAGCCACGGAAGCCACAGGCCCTTCAAAAGCCACAGAAGCCACTACCGTTCGGCATCCAGCTTCAGCCTTGTCTCAAAGGCGCGGCTGATATGGGTGCGCAGCGCCGCATAGGCCCGGTCGGGGTCCTGGAGTTCAATGGCCTGGACGATGGCGTCATGTTCGGTCAATGTCGCGGTGCCCCGGCCGCTGGCTGACAGCGAGGTGGTCGCCAGCAGCGCCATCGAGCGGTAGACCAGATCCAGCTGCTGCACCAGAAACCGGTTGTGCGACGCCAGATGCAGCTGTTTGTGAAACCGCCGGTTGGCGCGGGCCAGTGCCGCAGGATCCCCGGCCAGCGCCCGGTCCGCTTCGAGCATGGCGCGCAGCACATGCACCTCCTCTGGGGTGGCGTGATGGGCGGCAAGCCGCGCCGCCAACCCCTCCAGCTCCGCCCGCACCACATACAGTTCCGCCAACTGGTTGTGATCCAGCGACGCGACAATCAGGCTGCGGCCATCGCGGCTGAGCATCGACTGGGTTTCCAGCCGCTGCAACGCCTCGCGGATCGGGGTGCGCGATACCCCGAACCGCTCCGCCAGTTCCGATTCCACCAACCGGTCGCCGGGGCGGTAAATCCCGGTATCGATCGCCTCCAATATCAGGCCATAGGCATCTTTCTGCACGGGTCCGCCCCTTGTCATGGTCCAGCCGCACGACCCTACCGGCTTGCGCGGCACCCGGCAACCGGCCTCGCGTTGCGCCCTCCTGCCCGACCTGATAGGCCGGGCTTCAACCCGAGCCAAAGGCGCAAACCCATGCCCAAACCGTCGTTTTCGCATGTCACCACCTGGGTGTTCGATCTGGACAACACGCTCTATCCGCCGACCATGGGGCTGTTTGCGCAGATCGAGCGGCGGATGACCGACTGGGTGATGCAAAACCTGCACCTGGACCGGGCTGCGGCAGACCACTTGCGCGCAACCTATTGGCAAACCTGCGGCACCACCCTGTCGGGCCTGATGCGCGACCATGGCGTCGACCCGGTGCCCTACCTCGCCTATGTGCATGATCTCGACTTTTCGGTGCTGTCACCCGACCCAGCCCTTGCCGCACAGCTTCGCGCCCTGCCCGGCCGCCGCATCGTCTATACCAATGCCGACCGCGCCTATGCGTACCGGGTGCTGGAGGCGCGCGGGCTGACCGGGCTGTTTGATGCCGTCTATGGCGTGGAAGAGGCGGGGTTCCTGCCGAAACCCGAAGCCGCCGCGTTTCAGGCGATCTTTGCGCTGGACAATCTGGCCCCCGACCGTGCCGCGATGTTCGAGGATGACCCCAAGAACCTGCGCGCCCCGCATGCCCTGGGCATGCGCACCGTGCATGTGGCACCGGAACCCGACCTCGCCGACCATATCCACCACCATACGGCAGACCTGACCGACTTTCTGGCACGGCTGACACGCTGAACCCATTGCGGAGTCCCGTGCCTGTGGCTTGTTTTTCGCAAAAATACTCCACCGGGGGTCCGGGGGGGTGTGAAACCCCCCGGCTTCGTGTCAGACCCAAAGGGGTCCGGGGGGGTGTGAACCCCCCCGGCTTTCTTCAGGAAAACAGCGGGGTCCCGGGGATTATGAAACCCCCCGGCCTTTTCAGGAACCGATTGCGGCGGGCGCTATGCCCCCGGCTTCAGCCGAATCGCCCAGGCCGGGGCTTTTTGTCGCTTGGACAGGCATCGGTCGCAGGATTAGGATCAGCGGCAGAGGACCCCATGCGACAGACCACGGACATCCTGATTTCAGGCGGCGGCGTGGCGGGCCTGACAACCGCGGCGGCGTTTGGCAGTGCCGGCTACCGCGTGGTCTGTGTCGACCCGGCGCCACCGGTAACCGAACCGGGCGCCGAGGGGGCGGACCTGCGCTCCACCACCTTTCTCGCGCCGTCATTGGCCCTGCTGCAGGCCGCTGGCCTGTGGGACCGGCTGGAACCCTTTGCCAGTGCACTGGCGGTGATGCGGATCGTCGATGCCGGCGGTGCCCCGGGTCAGGCGCGCCAAATCCATGATTTCGCCGCCGCCGATCTGGGCCAGCCCGCCTTTGGCTGGAACCTGCCGAACTGGCTGTTGCGGCGCGAAATCGCGGCCCGTCTGGCGGACCTGCCGAATGTGTCGTTTCTGCCCGGTGTCGCGACCCAGACCGTGCTGACCCGCGAAGCGGAGGCGCTGGTGTCGCTGTCCGATGGCACCAGCTGGCGCGCCGCGCTGCTGATCGGTGCCGATGGCAGCACCTCGATGGTGCGCGAGGCGGCGGGCATTGCGGTCAAAACCATCCGCTACGGCCAAAAGGCGCTGGCCTTTGCCGTCACCCATCCCGAACCGCACCAGATGATTTCCACCGAGATTCACCGGTCTGGCGGACCCTTTACCCTGGTACCGTTGCAGCAACTCAAGGGCCTGAACTGCTCCGCCGTGGTCTGGATGGAGCGTGGGCCAGAGGCGCTGCGGCTGTCGGCGCTACCGGTGGCAGAGTTTGAAGCCGCGATGGCGGAACGGTCCTGCGGTCTGCTGGGGCCGCTGACCCTGGTCAGCCGCCGCACCCTGTGGCCGATCATTTCGCAGATTGCCGCGCGGTTTTCCGGCCAGCGCACCGCGCTGATTGCCGAAGCGGCGCACGTGGTGCCGCCGATCGGGGCGCAGGGGCTGAACATGAGCCTGGCCGACATCGCCCTGTTGCTGGACCTCGCCACCACGCTGCCACTTGGCGGCACCGAGATGCTGACCCGCTATCACAATCGCCGCTGGCCCGAAGCCCGGGCGCGGCTGACCGGAATCGATGCGCTGAACCGTGCCGCCTTGGCCGGGGCACCGCCGCTCCGCGATCTGCGGGCGGCGGCGCTGGCGGCGCTGCATGGTCTCGCCCCGGTGCGCCAGGGCGTGATGCGTCTTGGCCTTGGGATATAGGCTTGGGCCAGGCTTGGGCCAGGCTTGGGATCGGCTTGGGATGCGGGGGGGGTGAACCTCCCATCCCCCGTTGCATCGCCGCTGAAAACCGCTAGAACCGCGCCGATGCCGGATGGCACTTAACCGCGACAAGGGAGGATGCCATGCGCGTCTATTATGATCGTGACTGCGACGTGAACCTGATCAAGGACAAGAAAGTTGCGATTCTGGGCTATGGCAGCCAGGGCCATGCCCACGCGCTCAATCTGCGCGATTCCGGGGCGAAAAATCTGGTGGTGGCGCTGCGCGACGGCAGCCCTTCGGCGAAAAAGGCCGAAGCCGAGGGCCTCAAGGTGATGTCTATCGCCGAAGCCGCCAAATGGGCCGATCTGGTGATGTTCACCATGCCGGACGAGCTGCAAGCCGCCACCTACAAGAAATATGTGCATGACAATATCCGCGAAGGTGCCGCCATCGCCTTTGCCCATGGTCTGAACATCCACTTTGGTCTGATCGAGCCGAAACCGGGGATTGACGTCATCATGATGGCGCCAAAAGGCCCCGGCCACACCGTGCGCGGCGAATATGTCAAGGGCGGTGGCGTGCCCTGTCTGGTCGCGGTGCATAGTGACGCGTCGGGCAAGGCGATGGAGCTTGGCCTGTCCTACTGCTCGGGCATCGGCGGCGGCCGCTCGGGCATCATCGAGACCAACTTCCGCCAGGAATGCGAAACTGACCTGTTCGGCGAACAGGCGGTGCTGTGTGGTGGTCTGGTCGAACTGATCCGCATGGGGTTCGAGACGCTGGTCGAAGCCGGGTATGAGCCGGAAATGGCCTATTTCGAATGCCTGCACGAGGTCAAGCTGATTGTCGATCTGATCTATGAAGGCGGCATCGCCAACATGAACTATTCGATCTCCAACACCGCCGAATATGGCGAATATGTCTCTGGCCCGCGCATCCTGCCCTATGCCGAAACCAAGGCGCGGATGAAAGCGGTGCTGGAGGATATTCAGTCCGGCAAGTTCGTGTCTGATTTCATGCAGGAAAATGCGGTCGGCCAGCCGTTCTTCAAGGCAACGCGCAGGCGCAATGACGAACACCAGATCGAAAAGGTCGGCGAAAAGCTGCGCGCCATGATGCCGTGGATTTCCAAGGGCAAGATGGTGGACAGGGCAAGGAATTGATTGGAATTCGTCGACGTCGCTGATATCAGTGAGAGTGCGGCGGATTGCCGCACTCCGCCTTTTTTTGGGGATGGTTGATGAGAATGTCCGAAAACCTGCGAGGACTCCTAAGCGAGTTTTCAGCGCTGCTTGCCGGCTTCAAGTTGGGTATGATTTTGATTGGATGGTTTGGCTTTGGGTCAGTGGCGAAATGGGTGATTGAGCATTGGTATCCGTTCACTCGCTGGATTTGGGATATGGTTGCAATAAGTTTCAACTTTCCAGCCCTTCCAATTGCAGTAAAGGACAGCTTGACGGCATTGGTATTCTTTCTGCCTTTGGGACTTACAGCGTTGTTTTTGCCAAGGAGTGAGGACGCCGCAAATCAGTCCAAAGCAATTAGACTAGTTGCCCTATTTTTGGGGATTGCGCTCCTGCTTGTCGTTTCCAAGGACGCCATTGGCGAAATCCTGAAGGGCCGTGAGGGGGCGATATGATGAGCGCGAACCTTAGCGATTTTTTAGTATCCCTATCGGATTCTCTATTTTTTCAAATTGTTTTTCTTGCTCTGATGACACTGTTTGGGGGATTGCAGATCCTCGAAGTTCTAATGAGAGACCGGCAGATTCGAAGCACGGTACTCAAGAAAATTCTCGGAGTACTTAACAGAGTTTCCTACAAAATTGTATCTACCGTGGGGATGGCTGTCTTGGCGACTTTGGTAAGTTATATTAATCTCGCCAATTCCGAGGTGAAAATTTCAGATTTTAAGACAGGAACTTTCGCTGCGATCGTTATTCTTGTGTTTGCAACGGTAAGTATTTGGATTGCAGCGAACAAGACACCTCGGAAGCTATTGATCGCAGTTGGCGCTGCTTTGGCATTTGTCTTGGCTGCTATGATGTTTGAACTTGTAGTCTCTGCGATTTTCTTTATCGAGAATGCTCCTCAATGATGCATTCGGGGTTGGCGAAATCGGAATCATGGAGGCATTTGAGGCAAGTAGGCGACCGGCATTTCAGGTAGACGCTTGCATAAATGTTCACGCCATGATGCCGTGGATTTCCAAAGGCAAGATGGTGGACCGCGCCCGAAACTGACCAGTTCGGGCGTGCACCCACGCAGCCTTCGCACTATGGTTGTACAGGGGGGCGGCGTCGCCCCCATTTCCATGGGGAAACCAAGAATGCAACCGCAACACCCCAGCCTCACCAACTGGCTGACCGTCATCGCCCTGTCGATCATCTGGGGCGCGGCTTTCATGTCGGTGTCCATGGCGCTGCAGGGGTTTGGCCCGCTGACCGTCGCAGCGGGCCGGATCACCATAGCCGCGCTGGTGCTGTTGGTGACGGCGCGGGCGATGGGGCTGCGTCTGCCGCGTCTGTCGCAACCGCAGGGCGGCTGGATCTGGCTGCATATCATCGCAATGGCATTGTTTTCCAACGCCTTGCCATTTTTCCTGCTCTCTTGGGCCCAAAAGCATGTGGCATCGGGTTTTGCCGGGATCACCATGGCGGCGGTGCCGCTGTTCACCATGCTGATTGCGCACCGGCTGGTCCCGGGGGAGCGGATGACGGCGTGGAAAGTCGCTGGCTTTACCCTTGGCATCGCCGGTGTGGCGGTTCTGCTGGGGCCACGGGCACTGACGCCAAGCGGCGATGATCTGGAAGGGGTCGCCCGGATGATCTGCCTTGCCGCTGCCCTGTCCTATTCGATTGGCGGCGTGGTGACGCGGCTCTGCCCGCCGGTGCCGCTGGTGGCGTTTTCGGCGGCGGCGCTGATCGCGGCTGCGGTGATGATCGTGCCGCTGGCGCTGTGGCTCGAGGGGGTGCCAGACCTGACGACGGCTGGCACCAGACCGATGCTGGCGCTGCTGTACCTCGGCCTTGGCCCGACGGCGCTGGCCACCCTGCTGCTGGTGCGGGTGATCCAGACCGCGGGGCCGACCTTTCTGACCCAGTCGAATTATCAGGTGCCGGTCTGGTCGGTGGTGTTTGGCACCCTGTTTCTGGGAGAAAAGCTGCCTGCCACCATTCTGCTGGCGCTGGCGCTGATTCTTTCGGGCCTTGCCATCAGCCGCGCCGGCGGATGGTGCCGCGTCGCAGCCTAAAGCAATTGCTTGAGATAGGCCACTTCGACCCTTTCCCCGGCAGACAGCCAGTTCATCGCGCCACCGGTCATGCAGTCGCTGATCAGGCGGATCAGGGCGGGGCTGTGGCGCGCCATTGTCCGCATCACCTGATCATGGCCCAGTCGCATCTTGCTTGTATAGATCGCGGCGACATCATCGCAATCGGTCCAATGCGCGGATTTCAACCGGGAAAATACCTTGGTCAACCGATCAGCATTGCCGCCGAGTGTCACCAGATGGTCGGCCAGCCCAGCTTCATCCATCTGGGCGGTGACGCCAAAACCGCCGGTGCGAAAGCGGTTGACGATAAACTCGGCGTCGTGGGTGCGATAGTCCGAAAACCCGTGCGACACGGCAAAGCCGACCGAAACAGAGTTCAGATCAAGGCTCAGCGTCGCCAGCACGACATAGTCGAAGGTAAAGGTATAGTTGGTGCGCCGCAGCCCGTCGGGCCAGCTGTGGCAGGGCGAGCCAAAGCTGTTGACCTCGATCCCGGCAATCGCCTGCGGGCCCAGCGCCAGCGCCACTGCCGTCAGCGCATTCGAGGTGATCAGGTTGCCCTGCGAATGGCAATAGATCCGCGCGGCGGTGCGCTGGCCCGGGGCCAATGCCACCAGATGCTCATACAGCGCCAGCGTTGCCGCATTGCCGTCGATGATGCGTTTGACAAAATCGACCCGGGTCAGCGCCGGGTTCTGCCGGTGAACCGTGGCAAAGGCGGCATCCACCGACAGCGTCCATTCGGCAACGCTGCGGGCAAACGGGCTGAGCAGGGTGATCTTGTCGCGCAGGCACTGGATGAAATCACTGGCGATGCCATTGGTGCGGTTATAGATGCCCAGCACCGGACAGGCCTGAATCAACGACAGATCGCGCGCGCTGCCGGCATGGGCTTCGCCGCTGGTATTGATGCCATTGATGAAAATCACATGGCGGCCCTGCTGAAACCACGGCTTCGATGCGGCTTCGTCGCAGACATAGAACCCGGTCTGGCCATCGCGCATCGGGGCAGCGCCCGGTGGCATTTTTTGCGGGAATTGCATGGGCGACTCCTTTGAACGTCAGATGGCCAGGCAACTGGCCTCGATCACTTGTGGAACGCCTCAACCAGCATCCCGAACTGCATCCACAATATCATTCACCACCCCCTGCAGCAAAGCCTCATCCTCACATTCCGCCATCACCCGTAGGGTGGGTTTCCAACCCACCTCCCCCGCAAAACCCCCACCACGCCCCCCCCTATTCCATGTTATCCACCCGCGTCACCTCTGCCCCTTCGGCAATCTCCCAGGCCCCGCGCTGATTGCCGCGCAGATCATAGCCGCAAAACACCCCGCCGCTGGCAGCGTCCCCGATCCAGACCGCCCCATAGGTATTGCCCTTTATGGTGCAGCCCGTCACCTGCGGCGCGCCGCCTCCCGGCACCACCACACCCGCCCCCTGTCCGCCCATGGCTCAGGGATAGGGGCAGTCGGCTCCTGCGTCAAATGCCGCCTGCACGGCACTGCCGCATTCTGCAAATGCGACACATCCGCCGATGGACCGTGCAATGCCAATAACAGGATGAACCTGAACGAACCCCCCGCCGCGCCTTTCCCTTCTTCGCCCGGAATCAAGCGCTTTAGCGCGCCGGGCGGTGCCCGTCCGCCCCCGTCACGCCGGAGGCGTGCTTGCAGCACGACGGGCGGGCACTCCGCGATGTCACGGCAAGGAATATCTACCGGGGGTGCGGAACCATAAAGCACTCAAACCCAGCATCGCTGTGCCCACCCGGCGGACAGGCCCCGCCCTGTGTCCAACCATGGCTCAGGGATAGGGGCAGTCGGCTCCTGCGTCAAATGCCGCCTGCACGGCACTGCCGCAGTCTGCAAATGCGACACTTCCGCCGATGGACCGTGCAATGCCCACGGCGGGATGAACCTGAACGAACCCCCCGCCGCGAGATTTCTCTTCTTCGCCCGGAATCAAGCGCTTTAGCGCGCCGGGCGGTGCCCGTCCGCCCCCTACGGGCGGGCACCCTGCAATGTCACGGCAAGGAATATCTACCGGGGGTGCGGAACCATAAAGCACCTAAACCCAGCGCCGCTGTGCCCACCCGGCGGACAGGCACCGCCCTTTGTCACGGCAAGCTGACGGTAAGGCGGTAACCAAGGCAATAGGTTGCAACGAGTCCCTGACAGATCATCCCGCCTTAAGATTTGGTAAATCGAAACCACCAACCCATTGATTTTACGTCCTCAAAAACTGTCCCGTCCCGGGACATCCCCTCAAACCGCCGCCTGAACCGCCGCGACGATCCCACTGACAACCTCGTCCAGCAAAGCCTGATCCTCACATTCCGCCATCACCCGGATCAGCGGTTCCGTCCCCGATTTCCGGATCAACAGCCGCCCCGACCCGTTCAGCCGCCCCTCCGCCTCGGCAATCACCGCCTGCACCCGCGCCGATTTCAACGGCTCCTGCCCCGCCGCATAGCGCACGTTTTTCAGCATCTGCGGCACCAGATCGAAGCTGTGAACCAGTTCACTCGCCCGCCGCCCGGTCCGCGCCATTTCGGCCAGAAACTGCAACCCCGCAATCGTCCCATCCCCGGTGGTGGCATAGTCGGTCATCACGATATGGCCCGACTGCTCACCCCCCAGGTTCCACCCCCCCCGCCGCATCGCCTCGACCACATAGCGGTCCCCCACCGGCGCGCGTTCCAGCCGGATGCCACGCCCTGCCAAGAACCGCTCCAGCCCCAGGTTCGACATCACCGAGGCAACCAGCACATTCTGATTCAGCCGCCCCTCCTCCGACCAGCGCGCCGCAAACAGCGCCATGATCTGATCGCCGTCCGCCACCACCCCGTTCTGGTCGATCACCATCACCCGGTCGGCGTCGCCATCCAGCGAGATTCCGACATCGGCACCGTGGGTCAGCACCATATCCACCGCAGCGGCAGTATGGGTCGAGCCGCAGCCCTCGTTGATATTGTAGCCGTTGGGCGACACCCCGACCGGGATCACCTCTGCCCCCAGTTCCCACAGCACCTCCGGCGCCGCCTTGTAGGCCGCCCCATTGGCGCAATCGACCACCACCTTCAGCCCATCCAGACGCAGCCCGGTGGGAAAGGTCGATTTGACCCGCTCCACATAGCGAAACCGCCCGTCATCAATCCGCTTCGCCCGACCGATCTGCGCCGGTTCCGCCAGATGCATCTCGCCCGCCACCAGCGCCTCGATCTCCGCCTCGGCCTCGTCGCTCAGCTTGAAGCCATCCGGGCCGAAGAACTTGATGCCGTTGTCCTCATGCGGGTTGTGGCTGGCGGAAATCATGATGCCGATATCGGCGCGCATCGACCGGGTCAGATAACCGACCGCCGGGGTTGGTACCGGCCCCAGCAGCAGCACGTTCATCCCGGTAGAGGTCAGCCCCGCCGTCAGCGCGTTTTCCAGCATGTAGCCCGACAGCCGGGTATCCTTGCCGATCACCACCCGGTGGCCGTTCTTGCCGTCGCTGCGGAAATAGCGCCCCGCCGCAGCCCCGAGTTTCAGCGCCATCTCGGCGGTCATCGGATAGCTGTTGGCCTTGCCGCGCACCCCGTCGGTGCCAAACAATTTGCGTGTCAAAGGTCGGTTCCTTCCGCTCCGGCAATCGCCTGCCACAGATCAAGCGCCTGACGGGTCGCCGCCACATCATGCACCCGCAGCACTTGCACCCCTTGTGCCACGGCAGCCAGCGCCACTGCAACCGATCCCGGCATCCGCGCTGCAGGGTCAGCCACCCCGGCGACAGAGCCAATGAAACCTTTGCGCGAGGCCCCCAGCAGCACCGGGCAGCCCAGCCCGTGAAACAGCGCGATGCCCCGGATCAGCGCCAGATTATGGGCGAGTGTCTTGCCAAAGCCGATGCCGGGGTCGACCACGATGCGGTCTTTGGCGATCCCGGCTGCCACGGCAACAGCGACCCGTGCGGCCAAAGCGTCGTAAACGTCCAGCAGCACATCGCCGTAGTGCGGGTCCAGTTGCATGGTTTCTGGTGTACCCCGGGCATGCATCAGGCATACTGGCACCCCGGCTTTGGCCACCACAGCCGCCATATCGGGGTCATGGGTCAGCGCCGACACATCATTGACCATTGCAGCCCCGGCTGCCAGTGCCGCTGCGGCCACCGCCGCCTTTCTGGTGTCGATCGAAATGGGCAGTCCGAGTTTCCCCTGATGCAGGGCTGCGATCACCGGGGCGGTGCGGCGGATTTCCTCTGATACCTCAACCGCGTCGGCACCGGGCCGTGTGGATTCGCCGCCGATGTCAAGGATCGCTGCCCCGCCGTCACGCATCGCCTGCGCCTGCGCCAGCGCCGCATCGGCATCGACAAACCGGCCGCCGTCGGAAAAGCTGTCGGGTGTCACGTTCAGAATGCCCATCAAGCAGGGCGCATCCATCGCTACCCCGGCGATCGGGGCGCGGGGAGCAGTCAGCGCCGCCAGCCAGTGGGCGGGAACCTGTGCCACCGGCACCACAACCGGCACCTGTCCGCGCTCCAGCCGTTCGGCATGGGTGAACCAGCACCAGCCACCAGCCAGTGCCAAGGCGTCCCGCGGGCGGTGGCCCTGTTGGGCGATGGGGCGGTAATAGATCATCGGCAAGCTCTGCCCAGTGCGCCGCCGCTTGGCAAGTTCAGGGCGCGATTGTTTCAAGCGGCACGCGGCTTCCCGCCGGTACTTCGCCCTGCCCCGCGCCCACTACCAGCAGCCGCTCTGCCGCCACCTGTTCCGCCAGCCACAGCGCCAGCGCCAGCGGGCTGCGCGGCCCGGCACCTGGCCCATCCACCGCATCCAGCACCAGTTTCGACGGAGCCCAGACCACGATCTGGCGATGCTTCATCGCCCAGTCGATCTCGGCGCGCGACGCGACCACCAGACAGCGCCGGTCACGCCCGGCCAGCACCCAGGCGTTCTGTTCAATCGCCAACAGATCGATCCGCCGCTGTGCCGCCCTTGCCGCCGATTGTGGCGGTGCGCCGTCGGGCATGCCGACACACAGCACCACCGGCAGATCCAGTGCCGCCAGCCGGTCCAGATGCGCCGCCAACCCGCCTGACGCCATCACATCATTGCCGATAAAGGCGACCAGCGGGTGCAGCGTGGCCGCTGCCCCATCGGCTGTCGCAGCCGGCAGCGGCACCTCGGCCCGCGCGCGAACGATCTCGACCCCCAGCGCATAGGGGCCGATATCCAGCTTTTCCACCCGGACAAAGACCCGCATCGCACGCGGCTCTTGCAGAATACGTTCCGCCACCCGTTCCGCCAGGGTTTCCAGCAGGTTCAGCCGCTCGGCGGCCAGTTCGACAGCGATGGCTTCGACCAGCACCTCATAGCTGAGGATACGGTCAACATCATCGTCCAGCGGTCCGGCCTGGGGCCGTACTTCGACCACCAGATTGAACCGCACCCGTTGCAGCGCGCCGCGTTCCATCTGAAACGCGCCGATATCGACATCGACGATGTGATCACGCAGGCTGATCCGGTCGCGCGGATCAGCGGCGCTGGCTTCGGCCCGGGCTTCGGGATGTGAAAAGGCAAGGCGGATGTCGCTGGTCATCGGGGTCCGGACGGCAAGGGTCAGGCGATCATAGCCCTGCCACGGCACCGCCGCTGCCGCAACGCGGCATCACAGGCGCAAGCAGCGACCAGCCCAATCAATTGCTGGCAAGCCGCATCGGCTGGCGATGAAAGTAATGCGCACCAATCCTGGCGGTCTGGGTGAATTTCCGGGCCCAGCCGGGCATCACGGCACCGGTGCGGAAATGAGTGGCGCCGGCGGTCAGGTCACGCGGGGCACCGTCGATCATCAGCCGCGCCACCTTGGCCACCTGGGCGTAAGCGGCGCGTTCGCGGATCTGGTCGGAATAGCCGTCGCAGACATAGGAAAACTGGCAGGCATAACGGCTGCCCTGTTTGACAACGCCGCAGATGCTGCGCGGATACAGCCCGCTGTCGACCCGGTTCAGGATCACCTCGGCCACGGCAAACTGACCCTTGACCGATTCACCGCGGGCTTCAAAATACAGCGCCTGTGCCAGACACTCAAATTGCGCGTCACCGGATGCGGCAGGAATACCGGCCAGATAGGTCGGGCTGTAGTCAAGCACCGGTTTCACCGGGGTGACGGGTTTGGCCGCAGCCTTCGCCCAGAACGGCAAGACCTTGACCGGCTTTGCAGCCTCCGGTGCCACAACCTCGGGCGTCAAAGTTTCCGGCTGGGCTGCTGCGGCCTGAACCACCAGCTTGGCCGCTGGCTGTGCCGCCGCTGGCTGTGCCGCAGGGGCCGCCAGGATCTGTTCATACCGGCCGGAAGCCAGTTGCCCGACCGCCGCCCGTTCCTGCCCCAGCAGAGCCGACATCTGCCCGCCCAGACCGCCTTCGGCTGCGTTGGAGGTACTGATCGTGGTGTCCGCACCGGCAGGTACAGCGACCGATCCGGTCAAAACCATCAACATTGCGACGCGACGCGTCCAGGTGAGCAGCAGGCGCATGGAACTATTCCCGGTCTGGTTTCTGGCAGCAAAAAACCCCGTCCAGGGTCTAAGACAGCCTGTGGTCTACCGGAAAATCTGCTTTGCGTCCAGCCTTGCGCCATATTGGCAACACAATCGTATTTTTGCCCCAGGAATCTGGTGCGTGAGTCCCGGCCGCATTCCAAGCTGATTCTGTTACTAACCTATTGATTCAATTCAGCTTTGACTCCTTGTTCTGGGATCGTTCAGGGCGATGTGCGCCGCAGCCAGCCGGGCGACCGGAACCCGGTAGGGAGAGCAGGAAACATAGTCGAATCCGGCGCTTCGGCAGAAAGCGATTGATTCGGGGTTGCCGCCATGCTCGCCGCAGACCGAAAGCGTCAGATTCTGTCGCGTTTGACGTCCGCGCGCCGCTCCGATAAGCAAGAGTTCGCCGACGCCGTCGACATCCAGCATGTGAAACGGGTCTTCGGGGTACACGCCAAGCTGCACATAGGTGTTCATGAACCGCCCGGCATCATCGCGCGACAGGCCATAGGTCATCTGGGTCAGGTCATTGGTGCCAAAGCTGAGGAACGAGGCGAAATGGGCGATTTCACCGGCGCGCAGCGCGGCGCGCGGCGTTTCCACCATCACCCCCAGCCGGTAATCGAAATCTACCCCGCGTTCGGTCTTGACCGCTGCCGCCACCGCCTCGATCCGGGTTTTCACCAGTTCCACTTCGCGCTTGGCCGACACCAGCGGAATCATGATTTCCGGCACGATCGGCGCGCCGATCCGGCTGGCATCGATCGTCGCCTCGAAGATCGCGCGGACCTGCATGTCGTAAATCTCTGGTACCGTAATCCCCAGCCGCACCCCGCGCATCCCCAGCATCGGGTTGAATTCGCGCAGCGCCTCGACCCTGCGCACCACGTCGGACAAGGGCCGGTCCAAAGCCTCGGCCAGTTCACGCATCCCGTCGCGGTCATGCGGCAGAAATTCATGCAGCGGCGGGTCGAACAGACGGATACAGACCGGCAGGCCATGCATGATTTCGAACAGCCGGGTGAAATCGGCGCGCTGCATCGGCAGCAGCCGGTCCAGCGCAATCCGCCGATCCCCGGGCGTGTCGGCAAAGATCATCTCGCGCATCACCGTCAGGCGGTCTTCGTCAAAGAACATGTGTTCGGTGCGGCACAGGCCAATGCCCTGTGCTTCAAAGTTGCGCGCCACCTGGGCATCGGCGGGGGTATCGGCATTGGCGCGGATACCGATGTCACGCACCGCATCGGCCCATTTCAACAGGGTCTGAAAGGTGTCATCCAACGCCGGTTCCTGCAACAGCACCTGCCCCACCAACGCCTCGCCCCGGGTGCCATCCAGGGTGATCAGATCGCCTTCGCGGAACAGGCGGCCATCGGTCGCCGTCACGGTGCGGTCCCTGGCATTGATCCGCAGATCCGATGCCCCCACCACGCAGGGCAGCCCCAGCCCCCGGGCAATCACCGCCGCATGGCTGGTGATGCCGCCGCGTTCGGTCAGCACCCCGATGGCGGCACTCATCCCGCGGATATCCTCAGGCGCAGTTTCCCGGCGCACCAGAATGCAGGGCTCGCCCCGCGCCGCCGATGCCTGTGCCGCGGTTGATGAAAACACGATCCGCCCCATCGCGGCACCGGGGCTGGCGGCGATGCCCCGGGCAAAGCGGTCGCGCACAGCGCGGGGGTCGACCTGGCGGTGCAGCAGTTCCGACAGGGCCCGGGGTTCCACCCGCAACAATGCTTCTTCGCGCGAAATCACCCCATCTTCGGCCAAAGCCACGGCAATGCGCACCGCAGCCCGGCTGGAGCGGGCGACCCACACCGCATCCAGCACCTTCAGTGCGCCGTTTTCGATGGCAAATTCGATCTGCATCTCTTCGCGCAGGCGGGTGCGGCAGGCAGCACCGTGACGGATCAGGTCGGCAAAAACCTCGGGGCAGTGATCCTGCAGCGAGGGGCCGCGCCGGTCGCGGGTCAGATACAGCGCCCCCTCGCTTTGCAGCGCTTTTCGCCCCTGTGCCTGGCCTTTGTAGCGGCCGGTAACCTGTGCCGTCCCGGTCACCGGATCGACAAACTGGATCACCCCGGCACCGCATTCGCCGGGGCCGCATGCGTCGGGGCCAAAGCTCAGCGCCATTTCCTGCACCACCAGCCCAAGCGCGGCTTCCTGTGGTGCCCCCTTGGCCTGGCGCAGCAGGCGGGCACTGGTACCCTCCCAGGCGCGGGCCATAGAGCGCAGCACCTCGGCCAGTTGCTGGCCTGCGTCTTGCGGAAACGGCGCTTCCATCTCTTGTTCATAGGCGCGCAGCGCGGCGCGCAAGGCCTCGGCACTGGGGTCGGTGGCTTCGAACAGATCAGGGTCGAGCCGCGCCACATGGGTGGCATAGGCCTGAATGAACCGCAGCCAGACCGCATTGGCCGCCGTTTCACCGTGGCTGTCCACCAGCGCCTTGTGCCGCGCCTGCGTCATCCCGATGTTGAGAACCGATCCCGGGCCACCCCAATCGGGGTTTTCCGGGCTGGGCCGGACCGAGACCAGAGCCCCGGCCCCGAACAGCCGCAGAATCGCTGCGGTATCCGGCATCTGCCCCGCCGCAATCCCCCGCACCGTCGCCGCCGACAGCGCCACCGTGCGCGGCACCGGCAATTCCAGCCGGATCAGCCGCTGCAGACACTTGGCCCGCCAGCCATGGTTTTCCCGCGTGATCGCGGCTGAGGACGTGATCTCGGTGAAATCGCGGAAATCCATGTGTTTCTGCACAGCAGCACCTTTGGTTCAGGCGCAGCATACGCTGAACTTCAGTTGGGGCAAGCACGATGGATGGTATGATGCTACTTTTTCACCGCAATCTGTCGCAAAAGCCCGTTTCGCCCCGCAACTGGCGTCGACGGATGAAAAGCTCAAACCCTCCCGCTCGTTTCCCCTGCTGTCCGGGCTTGTCTTTCGGGGAAATACTCCGCCGGGGGTGCGGGGGGCGCGCTGCCCCCCGCCCTTTTCAGCAAGAACCAGATGGTGGTGCTCAAAGCGCCGGGCTCACTTCCAGCAGGATACCAGAACCGTCATGTATGCGGCCGCAACGCCCAGATCCTCGGGGGCCATGCTGCCCTGCCGGGTGCTGGGGCTGGCGGCAAAGCCTTTGGCAGCCAGCGCGGTGGTGATCGTCGCGGCATCAGCGGCAAAGTTCACCCCGGTCGGCAGCACCCGGGCGGGATTGGCGGGTTTCGGCAACAGCATCCCCAGCACCGCCCCGGTGCTGTCAAACACCGGGCCGCCAACGTCTCCGGTCAGACTGTCGATCGCCAGACGGTGCAGACCCGCCTCGCCGTTCAGCCCACGCAGGTCCTGCAGGGTGCCAAAGGTCAGCGTCGGCATCGTCAGCGCATCTTCATAGGAATAGCCCGCCACCGCCACTTCGGCCTGTAGTCTTGGGGCATCGGTTTGAAACCGGGCATAGCCGGGGGGCGACAGCGGCGCTGCCGGTTTCAGCACGGCAATCCCGATGGCGGCATCGGCAAACACCACGCTGGCATCGGTGGTTTCATCCAGCGTCACCCGGCCACAGCCCTGCACCGCTTCGGCAGCGGTCAGCACAGTTCCACCGGCGTCGATGTAAAAGCCCGACCGCGAGAAGTCCGGTCGCCGCACTTCCAGCCCCGCCAGCATGTCGCGCCGCTGGGCTGCCGACGGGATGCCGACCGTATCATCCATCGCCCGGTCACCAAACGGGGCAAAGCTGTTTTGCATCGCCACCAGCACCTTTTGCATCTGGTCTTCCACCCCCGGCGGCCAGACCAGCGTATAGCCCTTGATCAACCCGCCCTGCAGCGCCGCATAGGAATGCGATTTCAGCGCCGCACTTTGGCCGGTCAGGGTGAACGAGGTGTCGTTGCGGCTGCGTTCGCCGGCGGGGGGGACGATCTCCAGTGTCTGCATGATGTCATAGAGGCCAAACAGCGTGTTCTGATCGCCGGCCTGACTGATCAGCAGCACCGAAACGCCGGAGCCGTCTTTCGGTTTGAAATGGACAAACGGCGGGTCGTAATGGTCAAAGCTGACCAGAGCCGTTGGCAGGATGATGCCGATCCCGGCGGTTTGCTCGTGCACCAGTTCCAGCCCCAGCGCTGTCAGATCACTCTGATAGCTGCCCACCAGGTCCTGCCGCTGTGCGGTGGTCAGCACCCCAGTGGGTTCAAGGCCGGTTGCCGCCTGATAGCTGGCCATGGCGTTGCGGGTGCCGGAGCCGATGTCGCCATCAATCGCACCGGCATAAAAGCCTTTCCATTGCAACGCGGTTTGCAGCAGTTCGCGCTGATCCAGTGGCAGCTCCGCTTCCGCCCTGCGGGCCTCGGCTGCGGATTCCAGGGTCACCGGTTCCGGCTCCGGGTCCAGTACCGGTTCCAGCAGGGCGATCTGCTGCCCGGGTTCCGGCTCTGCCACCGGCGCAAGGGGTTCGGTTGCAACGGCATCGGTTGCCCCGACCGGCCAGAACCGCTGGCGGAAATTCCGGCCATCGGCGATGAAACTGTCGCGCGGGATCTGGCGCAGGCTCCGCAGATCGGCCAGCCGCCCTTCGGCATCCACCGCATCCACCGGCCCCAGCACAATGGCATACCAGCCGGAATTCAGCCGGAACCCGGCGACATCGCCGAATTGTGCCGCATAAGCGCGGACCCGGTTTTCGGCGGTGCGCAAATCCGGTTGGGCCTCCACCTGCAACCAGACCCGGTCTTGCGCCGCCGCAACCGTGCCCCACATCACCAGAAATGCGATCAAAACCGTCGAAATAGCCTGTTTCATACCCGTCTCACCGTAGAGTCCGGCTGTCTTGACCGAAAGCGCCGCCAAAGGAAACAGTCCACACGCGATTTCGCCGGGATTGTGACAGTTTATCTCGGGCCTTTGCCGGGGTTTGCGGTGCCTGTCCGCCCGCGGTTGCAGCGGGCACCTTGCCTTGGCAGGGTCTGTTGCCTATGGAGTGGCGAAATCCCGATGAGGCAGACCCAGATGGCCCGACAGACGACGACTGTTCCGCCCCGCTCGTTTCAGGACATCATCCTGCGGCTGCAGGACTATTGGGCCGCCAAAGGCTGCGCCATTCTGCAGCCCTATGACATGGAGGTGGGCGCCGGCACCTTTCACCCCGCCACTACCCTGCGCGCCTTGGGCACCACTCCCTGGGCCGCCGCCTATGTGCAACCCTCGCGCCGCCCGACCGATGGCCGCTACGGCGAAAACCCCAACCGCTTGCAGCATTATTACCAGTTTCAAGTGCTGATCAAACCCTCGCCGCCCGACATGCAGGACCTGTATCTGGGGTCGCTGGCGGCCATCGGCATCGACGCATCGGTGCATGACATCCGCTTTGTCGAAGATGATTGGGAAAGCCCCACCCTTGGTGCCTGGGGACTGGGCTGGGAGGTCTGGTGCGACGGGATGGAGGTCAGCCAGTTCACCTATTTCCAGCAGGTCGGCGGCCATGACTGCAAACCGGTGTCGGGCGAGCTGACCTATGGGCTGGAACGGTTGGCGATGTATGTGCTGGGTGTCGATCATGTGATGCAGATGCCGTTCAACGACCCGCAATCGCCGATCCATCTGACCTACGGCGACATCTTCCGCCAGACCGAACAGGAATACAGCCGCTGGAATTTCGATGTCGCCGATACCGCGATGCTGCTGCGCCATTTCGAGGATGCCGAGGCGGAATGTGCCCGCATCCTCGATGTTGCCCAACCCGACAAGGCCGGTCGCAGCATCATCATGGCGCATCCCGCCTATGACCAATGCATCAAGGCCAGCCACCTGTTCAACCTCTTGGACGCCCGCGGGGTGATTTCGGTGACGGAGCGGCAAGCCTATATCGGCCGGGTCCGCACCCTCGCCAAACGCTGCGCCGATGCCTTTGTGCTGACCGAAGCCGGTGGCAGCGGGCCAACAGACCACGAGGCAGCGGCGTGAATGGCAAACTGGTGGCAGGTGGGATTGTGGTGACAGCTTTGCTGGCCGGTGGGCTGATGTACTGGTTGCAGGTCTATGCGTTTTACCAGCCGGTGATGCTGCCAGCGGCACAGGAAATGCGCCTGACCCCGATTGGTTCGGTCCTGCCCGAGGCGATTGTGGTGGAAAACTTCGAAGGCATCGATGCCACCTCATCGCCGCTGCGCTTTCGTTCCTGTTTCACCACCCCGCTCAGCCTTGGCACCCTGACCGAAACCTATCAGATCTATGACAAGGCCGACCCGCTGCTGGCCCCCGGCTGGTTTGACTGTTTTGATGCCGAGCGGATTGGTGAAGCGCTGAAATCCGGCGATGCGGTGGCGTTTTTGTCAGAGGCCAACATCGCAGGCGGGGTTGACCGGGTGATTGCGGTGTTTCCCGATGGCCGGGGCTATGCCTGGCATCAGCTGAACGGATCAGAGGAAGAATAAGATGCCCGACCTGTTGCTGGAACTGTTTTCCGAAGAGATTCCGGCGCGGATGCAGGCCCGTGCCACCGCTGATCTGAAAAAGCTGGTGACCGATGGTCTGGTGGCGGCGGGGCTGACCTATGCTTCTGCCGGTGTCTTCTCCACCCCGCGCCGTCTGGTGCTGGCTATTGACGCGTTGACCGCCGAAAGCCCGGCGCTGCACGAGGACCGCAAGGGTCCGCGCGCCGATGCGCCTCAGGCGGCGATTGACGGCTTTCTGCGCTCCACCGGGCTTGCGCGCGACCAGTTGGTGGTGCGCGCGGTCGGTAAAGCCGAGGTGCTGTTTGCCGTGGTGGAAAAGCCGGGGCGCAAGGCGGAGGCGATCATTGCCGAGGTGGTTGAAGGGACGATCCGCAATTTTCCCTGGCCCAAATCAATGCGTTGGGGGTCCGGCACCCTGCGCTGGGTGCGGCCATTGCAGTCGATTCTGTGCCTGCTCAGCGATGAGGCCGGTTCAGCGGTGGTGCCCCTGACCGTTGATGGCATTGACGCAGGGAATACCACCGAGGGGCATCGGTTTCTGGCCCCCGGCCGGTTCCCGGTCACGTCGTTCGACGACTACGCCGCCAAACTCAAACGCGCTTTTGTCGTGCTGGACCCAGAGGCCCGCGCCGCCCATATCTGGGCCGATGCCAGCAACATGGCCTTTGCCGCCGGGCTGGAGGTGGTTGCTGACCCGGGGCTGCTGGCCGAAGTGGCGGGGCTGGTCGAATGGCCGGTGGTGCTGATGGGTTCGATTGGCGCGGCGTTTCTGGACCTGCCAGCCGAGGTGCTGCAAACCTCGATGCGCGAGCATCAGAAGTTCTTTTCGGTGCGCAATCCGAAAACCGGGCGGATCGAGCGGTTCATCACCGTGGCCAATACCGAACCGAAGGACGGTGGCGCGGTGATCCTGCAAGGCAACCAGAAAGTGCTGGCGGCGCGGCTGTCGGATGCGAAATTCTTTTATGAAAACGACCTGCGCACCGTGGCTGCGGTGGGGATGGAAGGCATGGCGGCAGGGCTGGCCAATGTGACCTTCCACAACAAGCTCGGCTCGCAAGCCGACCGTATCGCCCGGATCGCCGCCCTCGCCCTCGAAGTCGCACCGCTGGTCGGGGCTGATCCCGTTCAGGCGGAGTTGGCGGCAAAAGTGGCCAAAGCCGACCTGCAATCCGCGATGGTCGGCGAATTTCCGGAACTGCAAGGCACCATGGGCGTCTACTACGCCCGCGCCGCTGGCCTGCCCGATGCCGTGGCCAATGCCTGCAAGGCGCATTGGCAACCGCTGGGGCCGTCAGACGACGTGCCGGTGGAGCCGGTATCGGTGGCGGTGGCTCTGGCCGACAAGATCGACACCTTGACCGGGTTCTGGGCGATTGACGAGAAGCCCACCGGGTCGAAAGACCCCTTTGCGCTGCGCCGGGCGGCGTTGGGGGTTATTCGGTTGGTGTTGGGGAATGGACGGCAAATTGGCCTGAAGCTTGCCTTTGAAGCTTCAATTAGAAATGACCTTCGCACTATCGGAATGCGAGCAAAATGGAGTGAGTCACAGGATCGGTTGGCCGAAACTTTGTCGGACTCCCTATCGTGGACTCGTGAGAACTTTATCTCGCAGGACATCGCGAGGTCGCTGGAGAAATATGTGGCCGGGATTGCCGTCGACCTCCTCGCCTTCCTCCACGACCGCCTGAAAGTCTACCTGCGCGACCAAGGCATCCGCCACGACGTCATCGACGCTTGCCTGGCGATGCCTGGCAATGACGACCTTACGCTGCTGGTCAAGCGGGCCGAGGCCCTCGCCGCCCTCCTGAAAACCGATGACGGGGCGAACCTGATCGCGGCGTTCAAGCGGGCCAACAATATCCTGAGCGCCGAGGAGAAGAAGGACGGGGTGGAATATTCGCTCGACCCCGATCCGAAATTTGCCGAAGGGGCCGAGGAAAAGGCGCTGTTTGCCGCACTCGACCAAGCCGAGGCTGCGATCAGACCGGC
Organism: Paracoccaceae bacterium; assembly: GCA_043736155.1. Classification (GTDB taxonomy): domain Bacteria; phylum Pseudomonadota; class Alphaproteobacteria; order Rhodobacterales; family Rhodobacteraceae; genus JANNRR01. The sequence continues at coordinate 22,338 of JAYTDA010000075.1, forward strand.
GCTGGCGGCGGAGGATTTTGGGGCTGCGATGCGGGCGATGGCGGGGCTGCGCGGGCCTGCCGATGCGTTTTTCACCGCAGTGCAGGTCAACAGCGACAACTCCATCATCCGCCGCAACCGGCTGTGCCTGCTGCACCGGGTCCGCGCGATCTGTGGGCAGGTCGCGGATCTCGGGCGGGTCGAGGGGTAGGTGTAGCGGTCCCACTCTACAACCGGCCCTAACCTTTTCTGTTTCTTGCTGAATTTGATTTCAATCGAATTCGGCCGCGCCTGCCTGCCCCTTGGCAGGCGCGATAGAGCCCCCGCCCAGGCAGGCGCGGCCGAATTGCCCGGGAGCCCCACCTGGCCCAACCCCCCTTGCCCTTCGCTTGCGCTCTCGGGCAACGGACCGAAAAACTCTCCACAGGAGAGTTTTTAGATCGGTCCGGGCCCTAATTCCGAACGCCTGCTCACGCCACCCAGAACCGCCGTGACGCCAACACCAGCACCGCCATCAGTCCCAGCCTCCCCACCACCATCGCCAGAATCAACACCAACTTCCCCGCCACCCCCAACCCACCCATCATTGCCCCCGGTGCCAGCCCTGCCCCGAAGAAGCCGCCGATATTGCTCAGCGAAGCCCAGACCATCAGCACGGCATCGCCCGCACCAATGCCGGTCATTGCCAGCAGGATGCTCAGCCCGATCAGCGCAGCAAAATAGCCGCCGATATACAGCAAGACCTGATCCACCACCTCGCCGTCAACGCTGCGCCCGTCATAGCGCACCTGCGTCACCCGGTGCGGCATCTGCACCCGCGCAACCTGTGCCCGGATCACCCCGCGCAACACCAGCACCCGCGACAGCCCGAGACCCGACGAGGTGGAACCGGTGCAGCCGCCGATGATGCCCAGCACCAGCGCCACCACCACCACAAACGGCCCCCACCCGGCGAAATCGCCGGAGCGGAAACCGGTGCCGGAAAACACCGACACCAGATTGAACAGGGCGGTCACGATCGATGCCCGGCCATCGGGGGCGCTGGACAGCCGGTAGGCCAGCACCAGCCCCAGCGCCAGCACCAGCCACAGCAGATAGGCCCGCACCTGCGGGTCACGCGCCAGCGGCCCCGGTGCGCGTTTCAGCGCCTGCACCATCCGCAGATAGGGCGCACTGGCCAGCAGCATGAACAGCACCGCCGCCAGATGCAGCGCGGCGGACTGGCCGGTAAAGCTGGCGTCTGTCGTGGAAATCCCGCTGGTCGACAGCGTTGCCATTGCCGCTACCGCAGCCGCCAGCGGCCCCATCCCCAGCGCCAGATAGACCAGCGCACAGATCAGCGTCAGCACCAGATAGAACAGCACCAGGTCCCGCGCCGCCTGCATCACCCGGGGCAGAATGCGGCCGGCACCGTCAAAGGTCGCGGCGCGCAGCGTGGTCATGGCCCCCCCGCGCAGCTGCGCCAGCAGCATCAGCGCCAGCAGGATAAAGGCCAACCCGCCGAACCAACCCAGCATCCCGCGCCACAGCAGCACCCCGGCAGGCAGGTGGTCAAGGCCGGTCAGCAGCGTGGCACCGGTGGTGGTCAACCCCGACACCGCCTCGAACCAGGCATCCAGCAACCCCAGACGCGGTGCCCCGACGATGAAGGGCAAGGCGCCAAAGACCGGCAGCAGGGTAAAGACCATGAGCGTCAGCAGCAGCGACGGGCGCGGGCCAAGGCTGGCCCTGCCGCCCTGACAGCTCAGCGCCACCAGACCGCCACAGGTCACCGTCGCCAGTCCGGATTGCACAAACCCCTGCCAATTGCCCGATCCTGAACGGATTTCGGCCAACAGCGGCAGAACCATCGCCACGCCCAGCGCGGCAACGATCAGGCCGAACAGATATCCCACAAAGCGCAGATCCAGCATGCTGCAGGCTTGCGGGGCAGCTTTGGCGCTGTCAAGCGGCATGCGGGCTTGGCACAGGGATGTCGGGTGCCGCAGCCCTATTGCCAGCAGGCGAAGTGGCAAGACCCGACACCGCAACCGGCGCCTCGGGGTCCCGGGTCAGGCCCGGGACGGCGCGGGATCGTATCGCCGCGTGGTGCTCAAGCCCGCTCCAGCCCCTGCATCAGGTCGGCCAAAAGGTCGGCAGGGTCTTCCAGCCCGACGGATATGCGCACCAAACCCGGACTGATCCCCAGTGCCAGTTTCTGATCCGCAGGCAGGCGCGAATGCGTCGTGGTTGCCGGATGGGTGACAATGCTTTTCGCATCGCCGAGATTGTTCGAAATCAGGAAAATCTCCAGCGCATTCAGCGCCGCAAAAGCCGCCGCCTGGCCGCCCTTGATGTCGATGGTCAGCACGGTGCCGCCCTTTTCCATCTGCGCCCGCGCCAGCGCATATTGCGCATGGTCGGGCAGGTGCGGATAGATCACGCGGCTCAGTTTCGGATGGCCCTGCAACGCCAGTGCCAGCGCCAGCGCCCCATCCGCCTGGGCCCGACAGCGCAGATCCAGCGTCTGCATGCCGTTCAGCATCACCCAGGCGTTGAACGGGCTCATCGCCGCCCCGGTATGTTTCAGATAGGGTTCCAGCACCTTGCGGATAAAATCGCGGCTGGCGCAGACCACACCGCCCAGCGCCCGGCCCTGACCGTCGATATGTTTGGTGGCGGAATAGACCACGACATCGGCCCCCAGCGCCACCGCATTGGAAAACACCGGGGTGGCAAACACATTGTCGGCAATGACCAAGGCACCCACCGCATGGGCAATCTCGGCGACACCGCGAATGTCGATCACCTCCAGCGTCGGGTTGGAGATGGTCTCGAAGAACACCGCTTTGGTCCCCGGCGTCACCGCAGCGCGCCACTGCTCCAGATCGGTGCCTTCGACAAAGGTCACTTTGACGCCGAACCGGGTCAACACCTCTTCCAGCACATAAAGGCACGAGCCGAACAGGGCGCGCGACGACACCACATGATCGACTGCCCGCAACATCGCGGTCAGCGCCCCCGATACCGCCGCCATGCCGGAGGCGGTGGCAAAGGCATCTTCGGTGCCTTCGATCGCCGCAATCCGTTCCTCGAACATCCGCACCGTGGGGTTGCCGTAGCGGGCATAGATGAATTCATCGCTGCCCGCCTTGATGAACCGCGCCTCGGCGGCTTCGCAACTGTCATAGGCAAAGCCCTGGGTCAGAAAGATCGCCTCGGACATTTCGCCATACTGGCTGCGGCGGGTGCCGCTATGCACCAGTTTCGTGCGGGTTTTCCAGTCGTTCGTCATTTCACCCTCCCTAAGGCCACCCTCATTGGGGCCTGCAAAGCCAACGTTCAGAGGGCAATGAAAAACCCCCGACCAATCAAGGCAGGGGGTCAGAGGTCCCGGCCCTTTTAGCGGAATGTTTAACGTGGCCCGCAATCTGGTTCACAAAGCGCCACCGGCTTGGGATAATCCGCAAATCACCCGCCGTCAACCGCTTGCCCCCAAGGCGGCGGCATCTGCCGGATTGCCCTTGCACTGCCCGGCAAAGCTGGCAGTTTGGCACGGTTGAGCCGCTGGAACCCCGGTCTGGCCGCCAATCGACCCAAAGCAGAGGAAGCGCCGTGTTTGCCGATAACCCGCGCCTTGGCATGATGCTGACCTTTACCATCCATTCCACCATCATGGGGGGGTTGTTTTCGCGGATTGCCGAGGTGCAGCGCGATTTGCAGCTGGATGCCGAACGCTTTGGTCTGGCAATGGCGGGGATGGCGGTGGGGGTTCTGCTGGGCTTGCCGGTGTCGGCGGCGCTGTGTGATGCGCTGGGAAACCGCAGGCTGACCATGCTGATGTTTGCCGGTGCCGCCCTGGCGGTGCCGCTGGTTGGATTGGCCCCGGGGTTTTGGGCACTGTTTGGCGCGGTGTTGCTGCTGGGGCTGACGACATCGATGGCCAATCAGGCGATGAATATCGAGGCGGACCGGCTGGCACTGGCCAGCGGTCGGCCGTTGCTGGCGCTCAGCCATGCGGTCTGGGGGGTGGGGTTTCTGGTCTCTTCCAGCCTCGGGGCCCTGGCGATAAGGCTGGGCATCACGCCCCTGACCCAGCTTTACCTGCTGGCAGCGATTGTGCTGGCCGGGGTGGTGCTGATCGTGGCACCGTTCCGCGAAAGCCCGCCGCGACCCCATCGCGGGGCACCGGTGGCGCGGATTGCGCTGCCGGACCGGGCGAACCTGGCGCTGCTCGGCTATGCCGCATCGGGTCTGGTGGCAGAGATGATCCTGCGCAACTGGTCGGTGATCTATCTGCGCGATATCTTTGGCGCTGCCGACTGGCTGGCGGCGCTGTCGCTGCCGATGTTCGTGCTCACCCAGACCGCCGGGCGGTTCGGGCTGGCGGGGCTGGCGGCGCGGTTTGGGGTGGGGCCGGTGGCACAGGTGCTGACCGCGACAACCCTGATCGGCATCGCCATGATGGTGCTGGCGAATGGTTACGGCATGGCGATGCTGGGCTGTGCGCTGATCGGGTTGGGATCAGCCGCGACCTATCCGCTGGCCTTTTCGGCGCTGGCGCGGATGACCAGCCGGACCTCGGGGGAAAACATGGCAGGGTTCTCGATCCTGCAGAACCTGTTATGGCTGGTGTCGCCGCCGCTGTTCGGCATGGTGGCCAGCGGCATCGACATGCGGTTGGCGCTGGCGCTGCTGGCACCGCTGCCGATGCTGGCGCTGTTTCATGTGCGTCAGGTGGCGGTTGGCCGGATGACCTGAGGGTCAGTCCGGCCCCTTGTCCTCAATTGCATGGCTCTGGATCAACCGGCTTTGCGCCATGAAAAAGCCGAACACCAGCACCGGCAGGCCAAAGGTCTTGAAATTCACCCAGACATCGGTCGACATCGTGCGCCAGATCACTTCATTGGCAATCGCCAACCCGGCAAAGAACAGCGCCAGACGGCGGGTCAGCACCATCCAGCCTGCGTCGCGCAGCGCCAGGGCCTCGCCCATCACCGCCCCCAGATAGCTTTTGCCGCGCAGCAGGCCAAAACCAAGGATACCGGCAAACAGCAGATAGATCATCGTCGGCTTCATCTTGAAAAACCGCTCGTCATTCAGCCAGACCGACAGGCCGCCAAAGATAATCACCAGCACCAGCGTTGCCACCTGCATCTTCGACAGTTTGCCGGTCAGACCCCACAGCAGCCCGGTTGACAGAATCATCAGCGGGATGAACAGCGCGGTGGCCAGAATGAAGCCTTCGCGTTCGACGCCAAACAGGGTGACGGTTTGGCCGCGCAGGCGGAAATAGGCGATGAAAAACACGACCAGCGGCCCGAATTCCAGCGCAGGCTTGACCCAGCCCTTGATCTTGCGTTCCACCATCATCGTCTCCTTATCCCGCCACCTGCACTATCACTGCACCGGCGGCGATCAAACCCATGAACAGCAGTTTGATCCCCACCGTCCGTTCCCCCAGCATCAGCCAGCCGATCAGCGCGGCAAACAGGGTCGAGGTTTCGCGCAGCACCGCAGCATGACCCACGGTGCTGATCCTTGTCGCCAACATTACCCCGCCAAAGCTGACAAAGGCCAGCAACGCCCCGACAAAGCCGCGCAGCACCAACCCCCTGTCCACGGCAAACCCCGCCTGCGCCCAGGGCCGCAGCATCAGCAGCGGGAAATCCACGGCGGTGATCAGGAAAAACCACGCCAGAAAGGTGAAAGGGTCCGGGGTCGCCCGGATCGCCCAGGCGTCAAAGGTGGTGTACAGCGCCACCAGCAAGCCGCCAACCAGCGCAAACCCCAACCCCCGGCGCAAAGCCGCAGCCTCAACCGGTGCCGCCCGCAGATTGTACCACGACAAAGCCAGCAAGGCCCCCGACAACAGCGCCACCCCCAGCCATTGCAACGGCGCAAAATGCTCGCCAAAGATCACCGCTGCCGCCGCCACCGTCACCAGCGGCCCGGTGCCCCGCACCACAGGGTACACCACCGTATAGGGGGCACGGGTGTAAGCCAGCGCCATCGCCAGTTTGTAGATGAAATGGATCACCAGTACCCCGGCCAGCATCCCCCATTGCCGACCGACCGGCCAGGGCACCAGCCACAGCGCTACCGGGGCTGACAAAACCGCAATCCAGCTGTCAAACGCGGCGCGCGTGGCCCAGGGGTCGTGCCGCCCCTTTTGCAGCGCGCCAAACATCGCATGCGCCACCGCAGACATCAGCGCCAGCCCGGCCGCCAGCCGCGCGCCTTCCGGCGTGCCGGCCAGCGAGATCAGCCAGCCGCTCACAGACCAGCCGGGTTCGGTGCCATCGGGAACCGAACCGGCGGCAAAACGCTATAGGTAGGATGAACCCAGCGATTTCCCGAAAGGCCCGCCATGCTTGATGCGCTTGTTGCCGAGTTTACCGTGCCTTTCCGCGCCATGCCGGCCGAAGTGGCGGCACTGAGGCTTGCCGCGTCTATCGTTCTTGGCGGTGTCATCGGGCTGGAGCGTGAATTGTCGGCACGTCCGGCGGGGTTGCGCACCCATATGATGATCGCTCTCGCGGCCTGCCTGTTCACTCTGATAACGCTGGAAATGCTGGCGATACCGGACCTTTCGCCCGCCGTGGACAAAAGCGACCCGCTGCGCCTGATCGAAGCGGTGACGGCAGGGGTTGCCTTTCTGGCAGCGGGCACGATTTTCACCTCTGGCGGGCGGGTCAGCGGGCTGACCACCGGGGCAGGCATGTGGATGTCGGGGGCGGTCGGGCTGGCCTGTGGTATCGGCCAACTGCCTCTTGCCGCCATGGCGACGGTGGCAGCCCTTCTGGTTCTGTCGCTGTTCGGCTGGTTGTCAACCCGGATGAACCTGGCGACCGCCGCCGATCCGCCGGAAAGGCCCAAACCCAAGGTGCCTTGACCACTCCCCATCACCAGTGCCGTCGGTTCGGCAGAGGTGTCATCTTTCGGCCCCGGTCAGTGCGGCGGCAAACTCTTCCGGATCAAAGGGTTGGAGATCGTCGATCTGTTCACCGACGCCAATGGCATGGATCGGCAGCCCGAACCTGTCGGCCAGCGCCACCAGCACCCCGCCTTTGGCGGTGCCATCCAGCTTGGTCATCACCAGCCCGGTGACATCGGCGAGTTTTCGGAAAATCTCCACCTGCAACAGCGCGTTCTGCCCAGTAGTGGCATCCAGCACCAACAGGGTGTTGTGCGGGGCATCGGGGTCTTTCTTGCGGATGACGCGGACAATTTTCGACAGTTCTTCCATCAGATCGGCGCGGTTGTGCAACCGACCGGCTGTATCGATCATCAACAGATCAACCCCCTGGTCCTGCGCCTGGGTCATGGCGTCAAAGACGAGGCTGGCAGGGTCCGACCCATCGGGGGCGGTCAGCACCGGCACCCCGGCGCGCTGGCCCCAGATCTGCAACTGCTCGACCGCTGCGGCGCGAAAGGTGTCACCGGCCGCTATCATTACCGATTTGCCGGCGGCGCGGAACTGGCTGGCGAGTTTGCCGATGGTGGTGGTTTTGCCCGAGCCGTTGACACCGACCACCAGCACCACCTGCGGTTTGGAGGGGTACAACGGCAGGGGCCGTGCCACCGGCTCCATGATCCGGGCGATCTCCTGCGCCAGTGCTGCCTTGATCTCGCCGGTGGACAGCCGCTTGCCAAACCGCCCCTCGGCCAGATTGGCGACAACGCGCCCGGCGGTATCAACCCCCATGTCGGCGGCGATCAGCACCTCTTCCAGCTGTTCCAGCATCGCGTCATCCAGCAGGCGGCGCGGCGCGTCGGCTTCGCTGCCCTCCCCCAGCAACCGCCCGATCAGGCCGGGTCGGCTCACAGCCCCGGCACCACCGGCATCGGGTGCCGCCTCTGCCACTGCGGCATCAATCCCCTGTTCCAGCCGGGCAGAGGATTTGAACATCCGATCTTTCAGCTTCTTGAAAAACGACATTTCATCCCCCGGGGTGCGCTGGCATTCAGCTAGTATGCAGGGGCGCGAATGGAAAGCCCTGCAACGTCGTTCTTGCCAACGCCATGCCCGTTGCCGCAGCTTTGGCACGGAAATGCCGGAAACATGGCGTGACCCGTTGGTAGCCTGTCGCAGGATAAAGCAGTGCCCTGCCCAAAGCGATGACGGGTTTCGCTGCTTCCACCAGATGCCGGTGCCGTTGCTGATGTTGGCGGCCCGGTTGGGCGGCTGATAGGCGCTGATCTGGCTGGCCCGTGCCGCCGTGGCGAGGATCAACGGCGGCGGTGGCGCCACCATGCCGGAGCATCTGGTGGCGATGCGGGGGGCGCTTGAGCCGCGCGCGGTCGGGTCGCGCCCGACGCCGGACGCACTCACCGGGGCGCTGGGCGGGTCTTTGTCGGCGTCTGGTGGCACTGATGCCCGTGGTTGCCGCGAACGGCGCGGCGGGGGGCGGCGCAGCGGGGGTCGGCGCAGCGGGGGTCGGCGCAGCGGGGGTAAGGCGGAGGTCCGCACGCCCATTTCGAACCCGCGCCCGAATTTTCCGCGAAAATTCTGATTTTTCGCAGAAAAATCGTGCCCTCCCGCTACCCCAGCCCCCCCGTCAGCCTTGCATGTTCCGCCAGGGCAAACCGGTCGGTCATCCCCGACACATAGTCCGCCACAATCCGCGCCAAAGCCACTTCGCCCTCGGCCCGCGCCACATCCGCCTGCCATTCGGCGGGCAACAACACCGGTTTTGCCATGAACAAAGGAAACAAATCCTCGATCACCTGCGTCACCCGCGCCCGTTCCTTCATCACCGACGGTGCCCGGTACATCCGGGTGAACAGAAAGGCGCGGATCGATTTCAGCTCCATGAACAGCTTTTTGGAAAACCGGATGATGGTGGTGCCCATCGCCCTGATCTCATCCGAACTTTGCGGTTGCGAGGCGGATAGCCGGTGCTGGGCAACGCCGATCACATCCTCGACCATCACGCCAAACACCCGCCGCAGCGCCTCGTGGCGCCGCCGCATCGCATCCAGGCCGGGATACAGCCGGTCCACCTCGGCAAAGGCGGGGCCGGTGACCGGCAGGTCCATCAAGTCCAGCTCGGTGAACAGGCCGGATCGCAACCCGTCATGCAGATCATGGTGGCTGTAGGCGACATCATCGGCAATCGCCGCCACCTGCGCCTCGGCTGATGCATAGGTGTTCAGTTCCAGATCATGCCGCCGCACATAGTCGGCCAGCGCATAGGGCAAGGGTTTGCTGTCGGGTTGGCCGAGCAGCGGGCCGTTGTGCTTGGCCAACCCTTCCAAGGTTTCCCAGGTCAGGTTCAGACCGTCGAAATCGGCATAGTGCCGCTCGAGGCTGGTGACGATGCGGATCGCCTGGGCGTTGTGGTCAAAGCCGCCATAGGGTTGCATCAGCAGGCCAAGCGCATCTTCACCGGTATGGCCAAACGGGGTGTGGCCCAGATCATGCGCCAGCGCGATGGCTTCAGCCAGATCGGTGTTCAGCCCCAGCACATCGGCCAGGGTCCGCGCCACCTGCGCCACTTCGATCGAATGGGTCAGGCGGGTGCGGTAATAATCGCCTTCGTGCTCGACAAACACTTGCGTCTTGTGTTTCAGCCGCCGGAACGCCGAGGAATGGATGATGCGGTCGCGGTCCCGCTGAAAGGTGCTGCGAAAGGTTGACAGGCTTTCGGGATACAGCCGCCCGCGCGACGCCGCAGGATCCGAAGCATAGGGTGCGCGCATGGTTCTGCCTGTTGTTCTTGTCGGAAGGCGAAAGCCCGCCTATATGACATAAGTATCACCCCAAGCCTGCGCCACAACCCCGAGGCACCCATGAACCTGACGCTCCCCCCGAAAGTGACAGATCGCGCCTTTGCCCGGCTGGCCGAGATCAACGCCCGCGCCGCCGTGCCGCAGGCGCTGCGGGTGGCGGTCGAAGGCGGTGGCTGTTCCGGCTTTCAATATGAGATCACGCTGGATCAGGCGGCGACCGACGATCTGGTGCTGGAAAGTCAGGGACAGCGCGTGTTGGTCGATGCGGTCTCGCTGCCGTTCCTTGCCAATGCCGTGATCGATTTTACCGAAGAACTGATCGGGGCGAAATTCGTGATCGAAAATCCCAATGCCACATCGTCCTGCGGCTGTGGTACCAGTTTTTCGCTGTAACGCCGGAAATCCGGGGAGACTCCCGATACGGCCCGACCAGAACCGTTCCAACGCTGGAGACCTCGTCTCAAGGGGGCTGGAACGGGTTGGCCTGCGCCAGCCCGCGTCATCATCGCGCTTGCGCCTGCCTGCCATTGCCCCCTATCCTGAGCAAGAGGTCGGCACCCCGGCACGGTGCGGCAAGATGGACCCTGGATGTATCTCGAAATTCTGATCGTGCTGGCGCTGACCGTGGTGAACGGCCTGTTGGCGATGTCGGAACTGGCGATCGTGTCGGCGCGGCCGTCGCGGTTGAAAGTGATGATGGAACAGGGGCGCAGCGGGGCGCGCACCGCGTTGGCGCTGCGCGAGGATCCGGGGCGGTTTTTGTCTTCGGCGCAGATCGGCATCACCCTGGTGGGGGTGCTGTCGGGGGCGATTTCCGGGGCGACGCTGGGGGCACGGCTGGCGGCAACGCTGCAGGATGCCGGGGTTGACGCCCATTGGGCGCAGACCCTCGGGGTCGGGATTGTGGTAGTGGCGATCACCTATCTGTCGCTGATCATCGGCGAACTGGTGCCCAAACAGATCGCTCTGCGCGACCCCGAAGCGGTGGCGGTGCGGGCAGCCCCGGTGATGGCGCTGGTGGCGCGGCTGACCAGCCCGCTGATCTGGCTGCTGGATGGGTCGGGCAAGCTGATCCTGCGGCTGCTGGGGCAAACCGGCGGCGATGCCAACCAGATCACCGACGCCGAAATCCGGCTGACCATGGCCGAGGCGGAATCCGCCGGGGTGCTGAAATCGGATGAACGCGAGATGATTGCCGGGGTGATGCGGGTGGCCGACCGCTCTGCCAAGGCACTGATGACGCCGCGCCGCGATGTCGAGATTATCGACCTGTCTGATCCGCCAGACGCCATTCTGGCCCAGGCCCGCGCCAGCCGCCGCTCGCGCCTGCCGGTGCGCGACGGCAACCCGGATGAGATCGTCGGGGTGATCGCCGTCAAGGATGTGCTGATCAATGCCGAAGAGGCCAACCGCAAACCGCTGCACGATCTGATCCGGCAGGCGCCCATTGTGCTGGATCTGGCCGAAGCGCCGCAGGTGATCGACGCCCTGCAACAGACGCTGGTGCATATGGCGCTGGTGTTTGATGAGTATGGCCATTTTCAGGGCATCGTGACCCCGATGGATGTGCTGGAAGGCATCACCGGGGCGTTTCGCGATGAAGAAGTTGATGAACCCTCGTGTTTCGAACGCGCCGATGGCAGCTATCTGGTGGCGGGATGGATGCCGGTCGATGAATTTGCCGAACGGGTCGGGGTGCCGCTGCCGCCCGAGCGCGATTTTGACACCGTGGCCGGTCTGATGCTGGAACGGATGGGGCGGTTGCCGGTTTTGGGGGAAACCCTGCTGTATGGCGGCTTCCGGCTGGAAGTGGTTGACCTTGACGGCTTGCGGATTGACAAGGTTCTGGTCAGCCGGATCGAGTAGCGGCAAATCAGGGAAAAGTGGCTGCCGGTTTTCCCGCCCGATTTGCGAAAAATCAGGAAGTTGGAACGGTTCAGGCGAGTCTGTCATCGCCTGCCCGATCTGGCGGCACAGCGGAGGGGCCGATGAAGATCGCCACATTCAACATCAACGGCATCAGGGCCCGCGCCGAAACCCTGCCGGCCTGGATCGAACAGGCCCGGCCCGATGTGCTGCTGTTGCAGGAACTGAAATCGCAAGACCCGGATTTCCCGCGCGAGCGCTATGAGGCGATGGGCTACCGGGTCGAAACCCATGGCCAGAAAAGTTTCAACGGGGTCGCCATCCTGTCAAAGCTGCCGCTGGAGGATGTGGTGCGTGGCATGCCGTTGCCCGGTGGTGCCGACGCGGACCCGCAGGCGCGCTGGATCGAGGCGACGGTGATCGGCCGGACCGCAGTGCGGGTCTGCTGTCTGTATCTGCCCAACGGCAATCCGGTGGAACTCGACACCGGCGGCGCAGCGGTGGCGGGGGGGAAATATGACTATAAACTGCGCTGGATGGCGCGGTTGCAGGCGCGGGCTTTGGAATTGTTGGCATCTGAAGAACCGGCATTGATGGCGGGCGATTACAACGTGATCCCGCAAGCCGAGGATGCGCGGCGGCCGGAGGCCTGGATCGAGGATGCCCTGTACCGCCTGCCCAGCCGCGACGCCTTTCGCCGGGTGCAGAACCTCGGCTTTACCGAGGCCTTCCGCGTCCGCAACCCGGCACCGGGGCACTATTCGTTCTGGGATTACCAGAAAGGCGCCTGGGAGCGGAACGATGGCATCCGCATCGACCATTTCCTGTTGACGCCGCAAGCCGCCGACCTGCTGGTCGACTGCGCCATCGACAAACAGGCCCGCGCGATGGAAAAACCCTCCGACCATGTGCCGGTCTGGATCGAACTCGACGCCTGAGGGCTGCTGGCGAGGGCGGGGGTTCATACCCCCCCCGGACCGGTTGCGGGTCTGAACAGAAGCCGGGGGTTTCACACCCCCGGACCCCCGTGGGATATTTATGAACAGAAAATGGAGGCAACTGAGAAAGGTGAAGCGCCGCCAGTCACATCATGGCGGTAAACCCAGTCATAGCGGCGCAGCATCAGGTCTGGTGCCAGGCGGCCCGCCAGCCGCAGGGCCAGGTGGGCGGCGGCGCGTTTGCGGCCGGCCAGATGATAGGCGCGGGCATTGGCGTCCGCAGCGGCAACGATGCGGCTGCTGCGGGCCTGTCGGGCCGCCTGATACTGCGCCAGCGGCAGGGTGCGGGCGATGGTATCAGCCAGCACCCAGGCATCCTCCAGCGCCATGTTGGCACCCTGCGCCAGAAACGGCAGGGTGGGATGGGCGGCATCACCGAGGATCGCCAAGCCGTCACCGTGCCAGCGGCGGGCAACCTGATGGCGGAACAGTCCCCAAAGCAGGGGCTGGTCGATCTGCGCCAGCCAGCCTTGCACTCTGGGGCAAAAGTCCCGGAACGCGGCACGCAGATGCGCCGGATCATCGCTGTGTGACCAGCCTTCGGCGGTCCAGCCAGGGCGCTCCTCGACCGCCACGATGTTGCGCAAGGCACCGCCGCGCAGCGGATAGCTGACCAGATGGCGGCCGGGGCCGGTGAAAACCTCGACCAGCGGCGGGGTGCCGGGTTCCGCCTGGATCAGGGCGCGCCAGGCGGCCTGACCGGTAAAGAACGGGATCTCGGGGCCATTCAGCGCGACGCGCACCTGCGAGTGCAGGCCATCGGCCCCGACAATCAGCCTGGCGGTCCGGCGGGTGCCGTCAGCGAGGATCAGGGCCGGGGGTGCCGCCGGTGTGATCGCGGTGATCCGGCAGTTCAGACCGAGGTGGGCACCGGCGTCGCGGGCGGCTTTGGCCAGCATTTCCACCAGATCGGCACGGTGCAGCAGGTGAAAGCTGCCACTGCGCGCCAATGCCATCCGGATCAGCGGCGACGCCGGATGCAACCCATCATGCAGCACAACGGCTGCGGCCTTGACGGCAAGCGCTTCAAGCTCAGGGCCCAGCCCAAGTGCCTGCAACACCCGCGCCCCGTTGGGGCTGATCTGGACCCCGGCACCGACATCGGTGAACGCCACCGCCTGTTCCAGCACTTCGACAGCGATACCACGTTGTGCCAGCGCGGTGGCCAGAGCCAGACCGGCAATGCCGCCACCGACCACCAGAACCTGCGGATCTGTCGTCACCGCAACCAACCCGGACGGCCGTCACTCCTCGCGGTGGACCTTTTCCCGGCGCTCATGGCGCTCCTGTGCCTCCAGCGTCATGGTGGCGATCGGGCGGGCATCCAGACGGCGCAGCGAGATCGGCTCGCCGGTCACTTCGCAAAAGCCGAATTCTCCGCTGTCGATCCGGCGCAGCGCTGCATCGATCTTGGACACCAGCTTGCGCTGGCGGTCGCGGGTGCGCAGTTCCAGGGCACGGTCGGTTTCCTCGGAGGCGCGGTCGGCGATGTCGGGGACGTTGCGGGCGCTGTCTTGCAGACCCTCGATGGTTTCGCGGCTGCCTTCCATCAGATCATTCTTCCACGAAATCATCTTGCGGCGGAAATATTCCAGCTGCCGCGCATTCATGAAAGGTTCATCCTCGGCGGGGCGGTAATCTTCGGGCAGAAAAATCTCGGATCTCACAAAGTCTCCCCCTTCTGAACCAGATGCTGCACTTGTATCCATGACTGTCATCCGGGCTCCCCTTGCGGGCACCCAATACCCCAACCCTCCGACCTTGTCACTACCCGACGTGGCTGGAATGCAGGGCAGTTGCGGCGAAAATCGCCTGTGGTAGGTTTGCCTGAACTCTGTGACAGAACCATGCCAAAGCATTGTGAAAATTGCGATGACGTTTACCGATAAGTTTAGCGGAAACCATCACTATCTGGCGACGCCGGGCCTGGCGGTGGCGGTCAATGCGGCGGTGGCGCTGCCGCGGCCGTTGCGGGTCAAGGGCGACCCCGGCACCGGCAAGATCGCGCTGGCGCGGCAGGTGGCTCGGGTGCTGGATGCCCCGATCATCGAGTGGCACATCAAATCCACCAATCGCGCCCAACCGGGCCGGTATGACTTTGATGCCGTTATCCGGCTGCGCGACAGCCAGTTGGGCGACAGCCGGCTGGGCGCTGCCCGGGTCAATGATGTGCAGACCTCCATCCGACATGGCAAATTGTGGCAGGCGTTCGAGGCGTCGGCGCGGCTGTGCTGCTGATTGAAAAGGTCGACAAGGCGGATATCGAGTTTCCCAACGACCGGCTGCTGGAACGCGACCGGATGGAGTTTCACGTCCATGAAACCGGCCAGGCCATAAAGGCGCTGCACCGCCCGGTGGTCATCATCACCTCGAACACCGAAAAGGACCTGCCAGACGCCTTTTTTGCGCCGCTGCTTTTTCCACTCTATCCGCTGTCCGGACGCCGATGCCCGGCGCCCCTTTGTCCAGATGCATTTTCCCGCCATCAAGGCGGCGCTGTTGACCGAGGCGCTGACCCAGTTCTTCACCCTGCGCGACACCCCGGGGGTTTGAGAATATTCCCTCGACCTCGGAAGTGCTGGAATGGCTGAAGCTGCTGCTGGCAGAGGATCTGAGCGCCGAGGAGTTGCGGCAGAGCGGCAGGAACGCCCTGCCCCGGCTGCATGGTGTGCTGCTGAAGACCGAACAGGATGTGCATCTGTCTGAACAGCTGGCCTTTTTGACGCGCGGGAAAAGGTAGCGGCGATGACCATCATCAGACCGCTCACCACTGCGGATGAGGCAGATTGGCGCGGGTTGTGGCGCGACTATCTGAGCTTTTACCAGACCGAACGGCCCGAATCAGTCTTTCAAACCCGCTCTGCCCGACTGCTGTCCCCCTACACCGCCGAGTTTCACGGACTGGTGGCCGAGGATAACGGGCGGCTGGATGGTCTGGTGCATTATCTGTTTTTGCCCAGCACCTGGTCTGTGCAGATCACCTGATAGCTGCAGGACCTTTATGCCGACCCTGCGGCGCGGGGCCAGAGCATCGGCTGCGCCCTGATCGGGGCGGTCCATGCCGCAGCGGACCTGTCGTAAGTCGCCGGGGTCTCCTGGTTCGCCGCTGATGACATCCAGACCGCCCGCCAGCTTTACGACCGTGTCGCGGTGAAAACCCGGTTTGTCCGCACCCGCCGCCCCTGATTGTGGCGAAAATACGACAGGTCTGTGGCAATTCAGCAATGGACTGTTTCGGGAAACATGGTTTCATAATCGAAACCTGCGCGCTAGTCTGGCCAGATGTCGCCAACTCCGGAGAACCGTGTGCCAGACCGCCTGCCCCCAGACCGCCTGCCCCCAGACCGCCTGCCCCTTGTCATCCGCCCGCTGACGGCATCGGATGAACCAGAGTGGCGGCGGCTGTGGCGGCTGTATCTGGCCTATTATGAAACCGACCTGCCGGAAACCACCTATGCCAGCACCTTTGCCCGGCTGCTCTCGGCGGCCAAAGGCGAATATCTGGGGGTTCTGGCGTTGCATGGCGGCACACCGGTCGGTCTGGCGCATTACCTGTTTCACCGCACCTGCTGGGCGGTGGCGGATACCTGTTACCTGCAGGATCTGTACGCCGATGCCCCGGTGCGCGGCACAGGCGTGGGCCGCGCCCTGATCGAGGCGGTGTATCAGGCCGCTGACCGCCACGGAGCCGCATCGGTCTACTGGATGACCCAGGACTTCAACAGCACGGCGCGCAGACTTTACGACCGCATCGGGGTCCAGACCCCGTTCATCGAATATAACCGGGGATGACAATGCCGCGATTTGCCAGTGCCATTGCCCTGACGCTTGGCCTTGCCGCCTGCGCCGCCCCGGAACCCGAGGCGCAACGCCGTGCCGCGACCAGCGAAAACCTGCCGGCGATGAAGCTGTTTGCGGCACCGGTGGTGACCCGCAGCACCGAAGCCAACCCGGATTTGGCGCGCGATTTCATCGAATTGACCTTTTCGCTGGAAAGCGGTCGGGCCGTGCCGGTGCTGACTCGGTTTGAAGGGCCGGTGACGGTGGCGCTGACAGGACCGGTGCCCGCCAGTGTCGGGCCTGACCTGAGCAAACTGGTGGCGCGTCTGCGCACTGAGTCCGGCATCGACATCAGCCGCAGCAGCGGCCCCGGTGCCAATATCACCGTGGAATTCCTCAGCCGCGCCGCTTTGCAGGCGGTGGTGCCGAATGCCGCCTGTTTCGTGGTGCCCAATGTCGAGTCCTGGTCCGAATTCCGCCGTGCCCGCACTGCCAGCCGGGTTGACTGGACCACATTGGACCGCCGCGAACAGGTGGCGATCTTTGTGCCGAACGACACCAGCCCACAGGAAATGCGCGACTGCCTGCATGAAGAGATTGCCCAGGCGCTGGGGCCGCTGAACGATCTGTACCGGCTGCCGGATTCGGTGTTCAACGATGATAATTTCAACACGGTTCTGACCGGGTTTGACATGCTGATGCTGCGGTTGACCTATGCGCCCGATCTGCATTCGGGGATGAGCAGCACTCAGGTCGCGGCGCTTTTGCCGCAGATGCTGGCGCGGATCAATCCTGCGGGCGCTGGTGCCAGCCAGACCGACCCTGGTGCCACACCCCGTGCCTGGGTCGCAGCGGTGGAAACCGCCCTTGGCGGCAACGGCAGCCATGCCCTGCGGCTGCAAGCGGCGGAACGCGCGGTGGCGCTGGCACAGGCACAGGGCTGGCGCGACAACCGGCTTGCCTTCAGCCTGTTCGTGCTGGGGCGGTTGTCGCTCAGCCAGGACCCGGCCCGGGCGGACCAGGCCTTTGCCGAGGCGCGGCGGCTGTACAGCCTGATCCCCGGATCGGCGGTGCATCTGGCCCATGTCGATATGCAACTGGCGGCATCGGCGCTGAAAGACGGGCGGCCCGAACAGGCGCTGGAGCTGGTGAATGAAAGTCTGCTGCCGGTGGCGGGGTCGGAAAACGCGGCGCTGCTGGCGACATTGCTGATGCTGAAATCCGAAGCGCTGCACCAGCTGAACCGCGCATCCGAGGCGCGGGCGGTACGGCTCGACTCCCTTGGTTGGGCGCGTTATGGCTTTGGTCCAGAGGCAGAGGTGCGGGCGCGGATGTCGGAAATTGCGTCGCTGGCACCGGGTCGTTCCTGAAACGGGCCGGACAGCCGGGTTTCGCGGCCCTGATCTGCGGAACACGACACAGAAATGCAACCGGGGGCGGACATGATCGTTATTCTAGGAGCTGTGGGCGGTGCCATCGCCGGTGCCGTGACCGCCCGGATGCGGCAGGGCAACGCCGCCGACATGGCGCAATATGCAGCGGGCTACGGCATTCTGTTCGGCGTGATCGGGCTGGTGGTCACCATCGTGATCGCCCGCATGGCCTGAGCCCTGTTCGCGCCGTTCCTGGGTGCGCTGCGTGATGCCGGGGTCCCGGTGGCCTTGCGGGAATCTCTGATTTTTTTCAGGCGATGGCGATAGGGCCGGTGGGCATGGTTCGCTGGAGGGAGTGTGCTGGTACGCATCTTGCTCCGGCGGTGCGTGCAAGCACGCATCCTACGCGAACAGCTCGTGGCACAGCTCCAGCCCATCGACCAGCGCATCTACTTCGGCAAACGTATTGTACAGCCCGAAAGACGCCCGGCAAGTTGCTGTAACCCCAAGAAAATCCATCAAGGGCGCGGCACAGTGCTGCCCGGCCCGCACCGCGATGCCGCGCTTGTCCAGTACGGTGGAAATATCATGGGCATGCGCCGCCCCCTGCAGCTTGAACGAAAAGATTGCGCCGCGGTCACGCGGCCGACCCTGCAATTGCAGCCAGTTCAACCCACCGAGCCGGAGGGCGGCGTAATCGCGCAAGCCCGCCTCATGTGCCGCAATATTGGCCATGCCCAATTGCCCGAGATAGTCCAGCGCCACCCCCAGCCCGATCTGCTGCACGATGCCCGGGGTTCCGGCCTCGAACTTCATCGGGGCATCGTTATAGGTCACGCTATCCCGCGTCACTTCGCGGATCATGTCGCCGCCACCGATAAAGGGGCGCATCTCGGCCTGCCTTTCAGAGCGGATGAAGATCGCCCCGGAACCGCTTGGTCCGTAGAGCTTATGTCCGGTTATCGCATAGAAGTCGCAGCCAATATCCTGCACATCTACCTTCATATGCACCGCCGCCTGGGAGCCATCGACCAGCACCGGTACCCCGCGTGCCCGCGCCGCATGGCAGATCGGCCGGACATCGACATGGGTGCCCAGCACGTTTGACATCTGGGTCACCGCCACCAACCGGGTGCGGGGGCCGATGGCATCGATCATGGCCTGTGGGTCCAGATTGCCATCGGTGTCACACTCGACCCATTTCAGCACCACGCCCTGCCGTTCACGCAGAAAGTGCCAGGGCACGATGTTGGCGTGATGTTCCAGCACGCTCAGCACCACCTCATCCCCGGCCTGCAACCGGGGGGCGGCCCAGCCATAGGACACCAAGTTGATCCCTTCGGTGGTGCCGGAAGTAAAGATGATCTCGGTCTCGGACCCCGCATTCAGGAAGTGCGCAATCTTGCCGCGCACGGCTTCATAGTGATCGGTCGCAAGGTTGGAAAGGAAATGCAAGCCCCGGTGAACATTGGCATATTCCATCGAATAGGCGTGAGAGATCGCATCGATCACCACCTGCGGCTTTTGCGCCGAAGCGCCATTGTCGAGGTAGATCAGCGGCTTGCCATTGACCTTGCGCGACAGAATCGGAAAATCGCGGCGCACCGCTTCGACATCATACATGGTCCACCTCCAGGTCTCGCACAGCGGCCAGACCGGCGCGCCAGATCGCCACAAACCCCAGCAGCACCGCAAATCCGGTCAAGCTGGAAACCCACCCCGGCCCCAGCAGCCCCGCCAGCAATCCCTGCACC
>JAYTDA010000076.1:0-1936 GCA_043736155.1 Paracoccaceae bacterium
GGGCCGTGGCACCGCCAGCGGTGCAGGCCCTGTGGTTGTCACCGTGATGGACCGCGAAAGAATGGCAGATTACATGGCCATGGTCGGCGATCTGCGCCGTGCTGGTATCCGGGCCGAGGTGTACCTCGGCAATCCCAAACAATTCGGCAACCAGTTGAAATACGCCGATAAGCGCGCAAGTCCCATTGCTGTGATTCAAGGCGGGGATGAGGCGGCAAGGGGCACGGTAATCCTGAAAGACCTGATCCTCGGTGCCAAAATTGCGCAAAACGCGACACTGGAAGAATGGAAAGACCGCCCCGCGCAGGTCGAGGTGCCCGTGGCCGACCTCGTCTCCGCCGTTCAAAAAATGCTGGATCAATGACCCCCAAATCCGCCATCCGCCTGGAGGCCGAAGCCCTGTTCGCTGCCTTCCAGGCCGCAGGTGCCGTGCCGGTGGAGGCCGACGTTCTGCTGCCCGCAGGCGCGCTGCTGGATCTTTACGGCGAAGACATCCGCGCGCGGGCTTACGTCACGCAAGACCCCCTGCGCGGTGAAATGATGCTGCGCCCGGATTTCACGCTGCCGGTCGTGCAGGCCCATATGGCGCACGGCGCGGACCCGGCACGGTATACCTATCTGGGCGAGGTATTCCGCAAACAGGATCACCCGGGTCAGCGCGCATCGGAATACCTGCAAGTCGGTTTCGAGATATTTGATCGCAAATCCCCCGAAGCCGCCGATGCCGAGGTGTTCGCCCTGTTCGCAACCCTGCTCGCCCCCTTGAACCTGACCCCCGCCACGGGCGATATCGGCATTCTGCTGGCCGCCATCCGCGCCCTCAACACCACCGACCGCCGAAAAGCCGCCCTGCTTCGCCATGTCTGGCGGCCCAAACGCTTTCGCGACCTGCTGGCTCGGTTCTCCGGGCACACCCCGCAGCCAGAGGCGCGCAAGGCCCTGCTGGCCCGCCTGAAATCCGCCTCACCCGAGGCGCTGCTGGCCGCCGCTGGCCCCCTGACCGGCCTGCGCAGCGACATTGAAATCACGGCCCGCGCCCGCGCATTGGTGGAAGATGCCGATGCCGCCCCGATTTCAATCGCCGAAGTCGCAGTGCTGGATCGGTTGCTGGCACTGGAAGCATCCGCCGAAAAGGCGCTGCAGGACCTTCGCGATCTTGCGCGCGCTATGCCCGCAATCACCTGCGCCGTAGACAGGTTTGAGCTGCGCCTTGACGCCCTGTCCGCACGCGGTGTCGATGTGGCCTGCCTGCCGTTTGAGGCGAGCCACGGCCAATCCACACTGGAATATTACGATGGTTTCGTGTTCAGTTTTCACCACCCGGACGCCGCCTTACCCCCCGTCGCATCAGGCGGGCGGTACGACGCGCTGACGGCGGTGCTAGGGCAGGGCCAATCCATCCCCGCAGTCGGCGGCATCATCCGCCCCGGCATGGTGGCATCCCTGAAACGTGCCATGCCATGACCCTGAAAATCGGTGTCCCGTCCAAAGGCCGCTTGATGGAGCAAACCTTTCATTGGTTCGGCAGCCGCGGCGTGATCATGCGCCAAACCGGGGCGGAGCGGGAATATGCAGGCTCAGTAGACGGTATCACAGACGTCGAACTGGTGCTGCTATCTGCAGGCGAAATTCCCCGCGAATTGGCAACCGGCCGCATTCACCTTGGCGTTACCGGGTCTGACCTCGTGCGCGACCGTTTGGTCGATTGGGCCGATCAGGTTGCCGAGCTGGCCCCACTTGGCTTCGGCCAAGCCGATCTGATCATCGCGGTGCCCAATGCCTGGATCGACGTCGACAGCCTTGATGATCTGGATGCCGCCGCCGCCGCTTTCCGTGCCGCCCACGGGTTTCGCTTGCGCATCGCCACCAAATACCACCGTCTGGTGCGCGATTTTTTGACCGCGCAAGGCGTTGCCGACTACCAGCTTGTCGATAG
>JAYTDA010000077.1:0-1951 GCA_043736155.1 Paracoccaceae bacterium
CCTCTTTCGTTTCGTGCTCCACCAGTCCAGTGGCACCTTGATCGCTGTGATCGGGGCCGATCCAGTGGATCGTCTTTTCCCGCTCAGCCAGATGGCAGGTTCAGGTCGGCACCGCACTATCGGAGCGGTCCGTGTGAGAGGCCATCGTTCCGTCAAAAGCCACCCGTCTTGAACCCACGTCCAAGCCTCCGCTGCGAGTCAGGGGGGCGTGTCCGTTGGTAATAGGCGTGGATCAGTCTTGCAGGTCACCGCCATCCATGATCCCCGCGCCGCCCCCGCACTCGGTGCCATCCGGAACTGGTGCGCCGCAAGCCGGTAAGGGTCGCGCTCCTCACGTGGAACAGCGGCAGGCGCAACCGGCATACCCTTGTTTCACCCCGCCTTGATCGCCGTCCAGATCCGGGTGATGGCGCGGTCTTGTTCAGGGCTGAGCATATCCATCGCCCACAGCCGCTTGATCACGGCTTCATCGGGATAGACCGCCGGATTGGCCAGCACCGCAGGATCGACAAATGGGTTGGCTGCCAGATTGGGGTTGGCATAATTGACCCAGTTGGTGCAGGCGGCAATCACCTCTGGCCGCAGCATATAGGCCAGAAACCCA
This sequence comes from Paracoccaceae bacterium, assembly GCA_043736155.1. Taxonomy (GTDB): domain Bacteria; phylum Pseudomonadota; class Alphaproteobacteria; order Rhodobacterales; family Rhodobacteraceae; genus JANNRR01. The sequence goes on from JAYTDA010000077.1 coordinate 605, forward strand.
TAGGCATTTTCGGCGTTGGGGGCATCGGACGGCATGCACATCATGTCAAACCACAAGGGTGCCCCGGTTTTCGGCACATAATAGGCCAGATTGATCTCGATCCCGGCCTCGGCGGCGCGGGCCTGTGCGGTGGCGTAGTCGCCGGACCAGTTGTTGGCGACGCAGATTTCGCTGTTGGGCAGGGCTGTCAGGTAGTTGGCATTGTCAAAGGTGGTGATATAGGGCCGGATCGCGGCAAAGGCCGTCGCCACCTTGTCATAATCGGCGAGGTTCTTGGTATCGCCATCCAGCCCCAGGTATTTCAGCACGATCGGCATGATGTCGGTCGGGCTGTCCAGAATGGAGATACCGCAATCCGCCAGTTTCGCCGCATTTTCCGGGTTGAAGATGGTGCCCAGGTCTTCAAAATCGGCGTCCGGAATCCGTTCCCTGACCATGTCGACGTTGAAGGTGAACCCCACTGATCCCCACATATAGGGCACACCATGTTGAATCCCGGGATCGCGGACCTCCAGTATCTGCATCAGGTTGGGGTCCATGTTTTCCAGACCCGGCAGTTTCACCTTGTCGAGTCTGGTATAGAGGTTCAGCGGGATGAAACGCGGCATTTCCGATGAGGCCATGAACACCACATCATAACCGGTGGATCCTGCCAGCATCTTGGCCTGCATCTCTTCGGACGAGGCATAGGTGTCATACACCACCTCGATCCCGGTTTCAGCGGTGAAATCGGCGGCGGTGGTTTCGCCGATATAGTCGGCCCAGTTGTAGACATTGACCACACCCGACCCTGCCCGGGCCCGCCGGACCCAGGGGCTGGCCAGTGGCAGCGCCAGACCAGTGCCGATGGCAGTCAGGGTGGCCCGTCGGGTCAGGCCGGGTTTGGAAAAACGCATGGCAATTCCTCTGTCAGGCGGGTGAATGATGATTGCATGCTATCCTTCCCCTGACGCTTGTCGACGCAAATTTTCGGGACTGTGCCGAAGGGGCTGGCCGCCCCCGCGCGTTGCCGTTGGCCCGCTGCGCAGTTTTCGTGCTGAAACCGGTTGCACAGCCGCCACTTTCGCTTAGGTTGTGAGAACGGGGGGTCCCTTGGCCCCGGTGTGCAGCGGCAAGAACAATATGGTGATCCAGCCCGACCTGATCGCAGACCCCGCCCCGGTGTTGCGCAAAGCCAGCCGCGAGGCGCGGCGGGCGCAACTGATCGAAGCCACCATTGAAACCCTTTCCCAGCGCGGCTTTGCCCGAACCACCCTGACCGATGTCGCCAAACAGGCGGGTCTGTCGCACGGGCTGGTGAATTTTCATTTTGAAACCAAGGAAAAGCTGCTGGGGGAAACCCTGCGC